>CALXRW010000004.1 GCA_944390965.1 uncultured Clostridia bacterium | reverse complement strand
ATCCTCCTATATAAATTACTCGTATAATGAACATTATATCATTTTTTTTTATTTTTATATATGTATTAATCCATTTTTTATGGCTAATAGTGTAATTTCTATTATAAAATCATTATGAACCAAGGGACGGACTTTTTGTTCATTTCAATGAACAAAAAGTCCGTCCCTTGGTTCACCTTGATTCAAAATCTCAAATTTTTGTAAATCTATTAGAGAAAAAAGAGATGCCATTGACTTTGAGGAATAATTATTTATTTTCTAATTGGCTTAATCTTGTTGCTTCTTCGATAGTCTCTTCATAACCAGTAAGGGCGGAAAAGGGTGCAAATTGTGCTGCCCTTGCTTTTGGAGACATTCGAGGATGTTTTTTTGAAACATGATGAGGCAAATGAATAATATCTTCATAAGTTTTCATTTATCCTTTATGACCTCCTATCTGACCATTTCTTTCAATAGTAGTTCCACCATCTTGTAAATTCATTCCTTTAATAATTGCATTTTTCCCATATTTCTTTTTAATTTCTAACATTGTTCTTTGCAAATTCCTTTCCATTTGTTCCAATCTTTTTTTCTTTTCTTCTTCAGAGTAATTAGTAAACAAATTGAGTTGTTCACAAGGTTGAATTGATTGTGCAGTTAATTCATTCAAAACATGATTGGCAGTCAAATTTAATCTCCTTACTAATAACCTTTTATTAATAATTCTTTGATATAACTTCATAATGGCATCTATAATAAGTTTAGTAGAAGAAGTCATGTGATCTAAATTAATAGTTCCGATGTGCATGTTTTGGAATCTTTCTACCATAGGCATCTGTGGTAATTTCACCCTTATAAGAAGAACGAATAAAAGGGTTTGTTAAGTTTTCAGTGTCATATCCAATTGTCAATACAAGTTGATTAGTAACTAAATTTTTTTCTACTAAGTCAAGAGCAAGTAATTCTGCCATTTCTTTTACAATAAGTTTTGTTTTTTCATAATCATAAGGACAATGTAAAACTTGTCCAGAACTAATACTATTAGTTTCAGGTTTATAAGACTTTACTTGTTTTAGAGTACAAGGTTCCCAACCCCAGCTATGGTCAATTAACAATTCAGCATTCACGCCAAATAATTTATATAATAATTCTTCATTCTGGATAGAAGTTCTTGCAACGTCTCCCATAGTATAAATTCCATGGTTTTCTAATTTCTTACGATATCCATTTCCTACTCTCCAAAAATCCGTTAAAGGTCTGTGATTCCAAAGGAGCCTTCTATAGGTCATTTCAGAGAGACTAGCGATTCTAACTCCATTTTTATTAGGTTCTACGTGTTTAGCAACAATGTCCATGGCTACCTTGCAAAGATAAAGATTAGTTCCTATTCCTGCAGTTGCTGTAATTCCTGTTTTTTCAAATACGTCCTGAAGAACTTTTGTTACTAACTCTTTTGGAGATAAATGATAGACTTGTAAATAGGGAGTAAGTTCAATAAAAACTTCATCAATAGAATAAACATAAATATCCTCAGAGGAAAACCATTGTAAATAAATATTGTAGATTTTAGTACTATATTTCATATAATAAGCCATACGGGGAGGTGCGATTAAGTAAGTTAATTCTAAGTCTGCATTTTTTCTTAAAGCAGTATCATCATAGGATAAACCTGTAAAAGAATGATTAGGAGCTTTTAATTTTCGGCTCATATTAATTTCTTTTACCTTTTGTACTACTTCAAACAATCTTACTCTTCCTGGAATACCATAAGCTTTAAGAGCAGGACTAACTGCTAAGCAAATTGTTTTTTCAGTTCTACTTTTATCTGCTACCACCAAATTAGTAGTCATAGGATTAAGACCACGTTCTCTACACTCTACAGAAGCGTAAAAGCTCTTTAAATCAATAGATACATAAATATGTTGTTCATGCATTTTTTATTATCTCCTCCTTTGAATACTAACAAAATTATTATAACATAAAACATCACAAATGTAAACATATGTTTGTAAAAAAAGAATGAGCAAAAATTAGAATTCCTATTGTAATTTATTATATGCTAGTATATAATAAAAAAATAAAAAATATTGTATGGAGGTAAAATTATGAAAAATTTAAAAGTAGTTGTTTTAGCTATTTTAATTTTATTAATTGGAATGTTCATTTTGACAGGATGTTCATCTGGTAATGGCGAAGGAATGAATCCTACTTATACAGAACCAGAAACAATAGAAGATGAAGAACAAGCAATGGAAGAACTAAAGAAAAATATAGAAAAAGAAGTTATGGGAATAACACAAAGTGGTGACTATGTAATAAAATTAAAAAATAATAATGATGTACCAGTTTATGTTGATGATGTAAGTGTAAGATTTTTTGATGCAGAAGGCAATTTTGTAAAAAAGGAAAATACTTATGATAGTTATTTTTGCATTCCTGCAAATAATGAAGTAGTTACCTATGTATGGGGATATGACAATAATTTTAGCGAATATTCAAAAAGCGAAATAGAGATAATGCTAGGAGAGCCACTTTATACATATCTTTCAGAAAATTTTGAAGTAAAAGCAAGCGACACAAATGAAGAAATTGCAGTGACAATTGTTAATAATAATGATGCCGAATTAGATTCTATGAAAATTAATGTTGTCTTTCTAAAAGAGGGCTCTGTTGTAGGCATAGAAGATGGAAGCATTTATGATGAAAAAATAGAAGCTAATGGTGGAGCTGCTTATATAAATGTAGATTATCCTTCAGATAGTGATTATGAAGATGTAACATTTGATGAATTTAAAGTTTATATCATATCTGCATATAAAAGATAACTCATTTAAGAAATTCGAACCAAGTGAACCAAGGTGAACCAAGGGACGGACTTTTTGTTCATTGAAATGAACAAAAAGTCCGTCCCTTGGTTCACGTCCCTTGGTTCAAAAAAGTTGAGTTTTTTTAGGAAAAAGCTATTAAAATGAAAAAATATATGTTATAATAAAAAAGTCAAGCGGCTATAGTCTAACTGGATAAAATGCACGGCTACGAAACTTGTGCCTAATTTTAACATAATACTTGGTACAAAAGACTTTGACGGTAAATATTTTAAAAATTTACCCTCAAATTTCCCCAAAAGAATATGAGGGTTCAGTTTAATATTTACCATAATTAAACATTGTATATGCGCCTGTAGTTTAGCTGGATAGAATGGCAGGCTACGAACTTGCAGATCGGGGGTTCGAGTCCCTCCAGGCGCACCATAAAAGCATTGCATAAAAAAATTCAATGCTTTTTTATTTTAATATTTTTAAAATTCTTTGAACCAAGGGAGACGGACTTTTTTCATATATTATTATATAATAAGTTTATAACAAGAGAAAAAAGGAGAAAAATTTTATGAAAAAATTAAATCTAAAATTTAAAAAAAACAGAAAAGGTATTACATTAATTGCATTAGTAATCACAATAATAGTATTACTAATACTAGCAGGAGTAACCATTGCAACTTTAACAGGAGATAATGGAATATTAATAAGAGCAAAGGAAACAAAAGATAAAACTGAACTAACCACTGAAAAAGAAGCAATAGTATTATCATTCATGTCAAGAGAAATAGATAATCAAACAGAACTAGATAACAAATATAATATTGGGGAAATGTTATATGATAGAAATTTACAAAATAGTAATAGATGGAGTATAGTAGTATTAGATAATGGTACTATTTATGGTACTGGGTGGAATTATATTCCAGAAAATACAGAAATAATAAATTATGGGAAAACAAAGTATTCGTGGTTGGTTAATCACAACACTGGAGAATTTATTCATTTGGAGAAAAATAAATATACAAAATTTGACTATAACAGTACTTTAGCAATAACTGACAATTTAGCACTTAATATAGACCCAACTAATATATCATCAGAAAATTGGAATCAAGTTACAAAATATGGTGATGTAAATTATAATAATGATAATAAATCAATTCAATTTAATATGAGTAATGATTTATCAAAAAAAGGTGGATATTTAAAGTTTAGTAAAGAACGGTCTGGATTTTACTAATGGGTTCACTTTTGAAGCTTATGTAAATTTATCTGAATTAAATTATGATAATGGTAGTTCTTCTGGAGCTGGAAAAAAAGCATCAGCATTATTTTGTAGAATTCCTTCGTTGGATAGTAATGTTACTTTAGCAATGCGATTTGCAACTAATGATGATAATGGATTGTGTAAATTTTACTCTTCTTCTTCATGGACAGGAATAGGGGAAAATTTAATAACAGAAAATTTGGGTTCAGTACAAGTGATTGATAATAAGTTTGGGTTTAATGCTAAAGAAAATGCTTATATTACAATTGTTTATATAGCATATCATAAGGATACTGACAATGAACTTTATGATAATTATATGCGAGAAAATGAAGTGGATAAATTAGAATATTATGTAGATGGAAATTTATACGGGTATACTTATTATGGAAGTGATAGCTATAAAAAAGGATTAGAAACATGGAATAATGATACTTGTCCATTCTTTGTAGGTGCTTGCCCGTGGTATGGAAATGGAAATATATATTATATGCAAGGAGAACTATATACATGTAGATTATATACAAAACCACTAACAAACGACCAAGTATTAAGTAATGTGAAAACGACCAAATTATACAGAGAATCTTTAGATATTTATTAAAAAATTCTTTCAATTATTTTTTGAACCAAGAGACGTGAACCGTGAGAGTGGGGGTTCAAGTCCCTCTAGCCGCACCAAATCGTCAAACGAAAAGTTTGGCGATTTTTTTAGAAAAGCAACAATAAAACTATTGACAAGAAAAACACAAAAATGCTAGTATGAAAAAGGGAATTTAAGAATAAAACTTTAAAATTCGAAAATACTAAGAAAAGACAAAAGAAGGAAGGAAAGATGATACATGAGTTATGAAAAAATAGAAATTAAAAAGGGAATTACCTTACACTATATTCCAAATCATATTTTCAAAACCAATCTAGTTTCTATCTTTTTAAGTACACCATTAAAAAGAGAAACAGCTACATGGAATGCGTTACTGCCAGCTGTTTTAAGAAGAGGAACTGAAAAAATAAAAACACAAGAAGAAATCAATCAAAAGTTAGAAGAAATGTATGGAGCAGAATATAATGGAGGAATTGAGAAAATTGGAGATAATCAACTTTTAAAGTTCTATATAGAAGGAATTAATAACCAATATTTACCAGAAAAAGAAGACATTTTAACTCCAATGGCGGAGCTTTTAATCCAAATTGTATTGGAACCGCTAACAGAAAAAAATGGATTTAAAGAAGAGTATGTAGAAAGTGAAAAGAAAAATTTAAAGCAAATGATACAAAGTAGAATTGATGATAAAGAACAATATTCTTTGGAAAAATGTATTGAAAGCATGTATCCAAATCAAGACTATTCTGTTTACAAATACGGTTATATAGAGGACTTAGAAAAAATGAATAGTCAAAATCTATTTAAACATTATCAAGATTTATTACAAACATGTAAAATAGATATTTTCTTTTCCGGGGAAATTCCACAAGAAGAAGTAAAAAACATCATAGAAAAAAATACATCAATTCAAAAACTACAAGAAAGAGAAGCAAACTATGTTGTGAATAATGAAGAAACAGCCACAAAAGAAAAAATAGAAAATATAAATATCGTAAAAGAAGAAAGAGATGTAAGCCAAGGAAAACTTGTAATTGGATTAGACATTAAAGAAAATAAAAAAGACTCTAGATTTATAGCTTCTATGTATAACACGATTTTAGGGGATGGAGCAAATTCAAAAATGTTCCAAAATGTCAGAGAAAAAGCTCATTTGGCCTATAGTGCGAGGTCAAGCTATATTCGACAAAAGAATAATATTTATGTTCGCTGTGGGATTGATATTGCAAATTATGAAAAAGCACTTGAAACTATTAAACAACAATTAGAAGACATGAAAAAAGGAAATTTTACAGAGCAAGATTTAGAAAATGCAAAAAAATATATGATAACAGCGATAAACTTCGTAGAAAATGAGCAAGATACCCAAATTATATATTACATTGGACAGGAACTATCTAATTTCCATGTTAGTTTTGAAGACTATAAAAAGAAAGTTCAAGAAGTAACCAAACAACAAGTAGAAGAAATAGCGAAAAAAATAGAAATCAATACCATTTATTTTTTAACATCAAATAGAGAGGGTGAACAAAATGCAGAAAATTGAAAATACCAAAATAAAAGAATGTGTGTATAAAGAAATTTTAGAAAACGGATTAACCGTTATGATAATTCCTAAAAAAACGATCAAAAAATATGTTATTTGGGGAACAAAATATGGATCAAATGATAATAAATTTATTCCTTACAAAGGAAAGGAACCTATTGAAGTCCCTAATGGAATTGCTCACTTTTTGGAACATAAATTATTTGAACAAGAAAATGGTACTAATAGCCTAGATGTTCTTACCTCCTTAGGAGTTAGTGCAAATGCTTATACAACAAATGATCATACAGCATATCTTTTCGAAGCAACCGAAAACTTTTATGAAGCATTAGATGAACTAATGGATTATGTACAACATCCATATTTTACAGAGGAAAATGTAGAAAAAGAACAAGGCATTATAGAACAAGAAATTAGTATGTATGATGATTACCCAGAATGGGTTGTATATTTAAATGCCATGAAGGCTATGTACCAGAAAAATCCAGTTCGAATTGATATTACGGGAACAAAGGAAACCATACACAAAATTAACAAAGACATCTTATATCAATGCTATGACACTTTTTATCATCCCTCAAACATGGTGATGGTGATTTGTGGAGATTTTGAACCAGAACTATTACTACAAGAAATTAAAAAAAGACTGATTCCAAGAGAAGAAAGAGGAAAAATTGAAAGAATCTATCCAAAGGAACCTAAAGAAGTTACTAAAAAAGAAATAATACAGCATATGGAAGTAAGTACCCCTATTTTTGTAATAGGATTTAAAGATGAGATAGAAGAAGACATGTTAGAAAAACATATTGCAATGGAAATTCTTTTAAACAGTTTAATAGGAAAAAGCTCTACTCTATACCAAGAATTATATGAAAAAGGATATCTAATGGAAGAGCCTCAATTAGATTATGAGTTTTCTTCTAATTATGCACATGTAACCATCACAGGGCAATCAAAAGACCCTAAAAAGGTCAAAGAAGAGCTTATGAAAAAAATAGCAGAGAAAAAAGAAAAAGGAATAGAAGAAGCGGAATTTCAAAGATGCAAAAAAATGTTATATGGCACATATGTAAGAGAATTTAATAGTGTTGGAGATATTGCAAGAATGTTCTTAGCAGACTATTTTAAAGGAATCAACAGCTTAGATTATATTGAAAAAATAGAGCATATTTCTAAGGAATATACACAAAAAGTACTAGAAAAAGTATTAGGAGAAGACAATCAAGTCATTTCTATTGTGAAGTGAGAAATGGGAAGTGGGAAGTGAGATTTAATGTCAAAATCTCCGTCCCATTGACAGAGGCAATTTTAATCGCCCGGGCTTCGATGAAATTGCTATTTAATGAATAATGAAAAATGAATAGTGAATAATGAATAATTACGATAGGAGGAAACATGCTAGTTCAATTTCCTGGATTAGGAATCCATTTACATATTAATAGAATTGCATTTTCTTTGTTTGGCATAGACATATATTGGTATGCCATTTTTATTGTGCTTGGAATTATCCTTGCTTTTATTATATTAAAGGTACAGGATGGAAAATTTGGAATTCACTTTGAAAATATTTTAGACTTAAGCATTTATTTAATTCCTATTTCCTTTTTATCAGCAAGACTATATTACTGTATTTTTTCTCCCTCTTTTTTAGAAAACCCATTACAATTCTTTAATTTCCGTACAGGAGGCTTGGCAATATATGGTGGTGTAATAGGAGGAGTGATTACCTGCTTTGTTTACTGCAAAAAAAAGAAAATCCATTTTTTAGATTTATGTGATTTAGTAGCACCTTGTTTAGCATTGGGACAGGCGATTGGAAGATGGGGAAACTTTTTTAATATAGAAGCATATGGAACACAAACTACTCTTCCTTGGAGAATGGGGATTATAGAAAATGGAATATACAAAGAAGTGCACCCTACATTTTTGTATGAATCCATTGCTACATTTTGTATTTTTGTTAGTTTGATGATAAAAAACAAAAAACGTAAATTTTCTGGAGAAACGACATATTTATATTTAATTTTATATTCTATCGTAAGATTTTTGATAGAAGGACTAAGAACAGATAGTTTAATGTTTCTAAATCTTAGAATTTCTCAAATTGTGTCTATTATTCTTTTTGTCATATCCTGTATAATGTTGTCGAAAAACAAAATAAAACAAAAAAGAAAAAATCAAAATGAAGTAAAATGAGTAAAAAACACGTACGAAAATACTGAAAAATAAACAAAACTAGTTGATTAATTTGTAAAAATATGGTATTTTATTATCAGAACAAATGAAAAATGTAAGTTGTTCAAAAATATCACAATTCATAAAAAAAAGACGGCTTAACCGACTTGGAATTTGAAAGAATTTTGGAAAAGAAATTTTGATTTTTTCATGGTGTGGGGTGATCAGATGATAAATGACGATATTTGCAAATTAAGAGACCAATTAAATAATAGCATTATACAGGGCGACGATTATAGCGAAATTTATAGAATAAGTGTAGAGTTAGACCAATTAATTGCCAAATATTATCGTACAAGCCCTCAAGAAAAGAAAAAGCCAAAAGGCAGAAAACGCAAAAAAAACAAAATATTATTCATGTATTTATAAAAAGCAACAAAAACGTTGCTTTTTTTCTATTTTATATTTATAATAAAAATAATATGGAAGATAAAGTGATTTAAGAAAACTGAATATTTTAAAGGAATCACTAAATATAAGATGATACCAAATAATTTATGAAAAGTGTTGGTGTGACTCTAATTGTCCATTCTTTAGAAATTACGAAAAGTAAGTAAAAATAAAAGGAGAATTTCTATGAAGGGTAAATGTAGAAAACAAATAGCAATTATGTTAGCAACTTTTATAATTATTTTGTTTATAACATTGCCTTTAATGGCAAAAGAAAATAATATAAATGGTGAAATAATTAGAACAAATGACAAAAGTTGGCTGCATGGAATAATATTAGGTAGCAGTTATATGATAACACTCAGTTTCATAGTACATCTTATAACAACATGGAAAAAAAGGAAAACGATAAATAAAAAAAGGTTAATAATTACCAAAATAACATATAGCATAATGACGATATTTTTTCTGTGTTTGACTTTTATTTCATTCATAATAGCTCCACTTACAGTCTATATTTCACCAGATGGTACCACGCAAACATATACAGACTCAAGAAATTGGTGGAGCAGCTTAACTGTTTTTATTGAAGTAATATTCATTTTATCTAATAAATACTTTAAATACATAAGAACAAAATCAGAAAACAAAGAAGAAATCAAAAAAATCATGTTTTATTATTTATTAGGAGCATTAATTTATATCCTTTTTGCGGTAATACAAAAGTTATTTGTATAATATGGGAAAAAACGAAAAAGTTGTTTTTCTCTCATATGACTAATAAAAAATAGATTAGGAGAAAAAATGAAAAAAATAGCAGAAAAGGCAATTAGCCTGGAAAATAAAATAGGAAATATAATAAAAAAAGATATTTTAATTTTTTTGCCATTAATGATAACGGTGTTTGCAATTATCATTAGAATACAATTTATTGATCAGGAGACAGAAGACTATTTGATCTTTTTAAAGCCATGGTTTGATCAATTAAAGAATGATGGAGGTTTATTAGGCCTAGGCAATTATACGGGGAATTATAATTATCCTTATGTAACTATTTTGGCAATTCTTACTTATTTTCCAATTAATTCTGTTGTATCCATTAAGATAGTATCTATCATATTTGATTTCATATTAGCGATTACTTGTGCAAAAATTGTAAAATTATTATTTCGAAAAAATAAAAATGTAAATCTATATTCTGTTATCACATATGGTATCATATTATTTTTACCTACTGTTTTACTAAACAGTAGCTTTTGGGGACAATGCGATTCGATATATGTAGCATTTGCAATGTTAGCTCTTTTATATATGTTAAAAGAGAAATATAGGAGATCATTTATATTTTTAGGAATATCATTTGCTTTTAAGTTGCAATTTATCTTTATATTGCCCGTGTTCATATTTATGTACGTAAGCAAAAGGAAGTTTCCAATCTATTATTTTTTAATTATTCCAATCATGAATTTTATTTTATGTTTACCCGCAATGCTTTGTGGGAAAGGAATTGCAGATATATTGACTATATATATAATGCAGACAAATTTTTATAAAGATTATATTAGTTTGTTATTCCCGGGAATATACAATATTTTAATGCCAATAAAACAGAATGGTTACGCGTTAAATACAATACAAGGAGTGGAACAAGTAGGTATTTATATAACATTTATGATATTATTTGTGGTATTAGTAATTTTAATTTATAAAAAAGTGGATATAAAGGGAAATTTGTTGATTCAGATGAGTTTATGGTCAGTGATGATATGTACCTTTTTGCTTCCTAATATGCATGAAAGATATTTATATATGGGAGATATTTTAAGTGTATTGTATTTTGTGATATCAAGGGACTGGAAAAAGATTTATATTCCAATTGGAATTAATCTTATTTCTTTATATGGATATTCCAAATTACTTTTTGGGGGTCAAATTCTAAATATACAAATAATGAGTTTACTAAATTTAATACTAGTTGTAATTATAACCAAAGACATTTTTCAAAAAATACTAGAAAAACAAGAAATGGAAGAAGTTTAAAATAAAATTATTATTACATACAGATGTATGCATCATATGGCATATTCAAAAATTAAGAAAAATAATAGAGAATCAATCATATATTGGTGTAATCTTAACATAAATTCCTATATGGAGTATAAAGTAAGAATAGATATACTAAAATAATATACAAAAAGAATAGGCATAAAAGCCACTCTTAAAAAAATTATGCTTTAAGAAACTTTGGTAAAAATGTAATAATGAAAGATTTGCTTTAGACCATTAATACATGCAAAATATAAAATCACATTTGATCTAAGTAGAAAAGGATTATTCTGAAATTATAGGAAAAGATTTAAAATAATGTGATTATATATTATAACCACAAAAATAAATAAAATTATTTATGAAGGGAAAAATGTTAGAAATATTTATTTATATACTTCCTTGGATAGCACAAAAGCTATTTAGCTAGAAGGATAATTAAATATTCTAAAGGAGACAAATTAATGAACGAAAAGGAAACGGGAAAAGAAATAGAGAACAATCAGAAGATAAAGAATAACCATAAGTTGCTAAGCTTAAAGAAAGAATGGATTATTGCTATGATACCGATAATTCTTAACTATTTATTAAACTATGGTATTTGCAATTATTATTTTTTGTTTAATGGAATAAACATAGCAACAACTTGTTTTTCTTTCTTTATAATGTATTTAATATATTTATTGCTTACAATCTTTATGAAGAAAACGTACAGAGCAACTTATTTATTGGCAGTTATCATTTTTGCGATTTCAATAATTAATAATATAAAACTATACTATACCAATTCACCAATTTATCTTTCTGATATTTTTTATTTAGGGAATATTAAAGAAATAACAGGAATTGTAAAAAATGATATTTTTCATTATATAGATTATGTACAACTTGGTATTTTATTTGTCTTGTTACTTCTCACATGTATTTTATCAAAAAAATATTCAGTATCATTTTCTAATTTAAAAAAGAGAGGAATATGTTTAACAGTAGTTCTTATAGTATTCATACTTATGTTAATACCAATTCCAATAAAGGATCAATTTATTTTAAAATATCTTTATCAAACAAACGAAAGAAAGGATTATAAGGCAATTACAACAGGAGAGGATTATTATAGAACATATGGTGTTTTAGCAGGTATGTACGGATTGGCATTGGAAAACAGAAAAATGGAACCAGAATTTTATAATGAGGAAGAAGCAATACAGACATTAGCAAATGCTACAAGAAGTACAGGAGGATATGAAAAACCCAATATTGTTGTAATGTTCCAAGAATCTTATTGGAATATTGAAAATATAGAAGAAGTAGAATTTGACAGGAACTTGACACAAAATATAGAAAATCTGAAAGAAAAAGGAAATAGTGTGAAACTCTTGTCAGCTAGCTATGGAGGTATGTCTAGTAATATTGAATTCGAGTTATTAACAGGAGGAAATCTAGCTTATTTTCCAACAGGATATAATCCATTCCTACAATTGTATCGAACAAATGATGCAAAAGAGAAGCCATCAATTATTAAAGAATTAAATCAAAATGGATATTATACAAAAGTAATGTTTGGAAAAGATTACTATATGTCAGAGAATACTTACCTAAAATTAGGAATTCAAGAATATGAAAATGCTTATTTAGAAATGAAAGATTATAACGAAAAAATAAAAGGAAACTATATTTCTGATGAAGCACTGGTTGATGATGTTATAGATACACTAAAAAATAAGAGTTCGGATGAAAAGTTATTCTATATGGTAGCTACTATTCAGATTCATATGCCTTTTAAAAAAGAGGTATATGAAAAATATGATATCAATATTACAAAGTCGAAACTGAATGACGAAGAAACAGGCATAATTTTGTCATATGCACAAGGAATATATGATACGAATATACAGATTAAAAGATTGTATGATGAAATACAAAAAATGGAAGAACCTACTGTTTTAGTAGTTTTAGGTGACCATCTACCATATTTATATAATGAAAAAGGGGAAGATATTTTAAATAAATTATCTTATTTTAATACAGAAGATGAAAAACGAAATTTATTAAGAAAATACACAACAGAAGCATTAATTTTATCTAATTTCAATATGGAAGTGGGATTTGAAACGGAGTATATTAGTCCAGATATGCTACTTACCACTCTAATTAATAAAATTGATATGGATATTTCACCTTATTATAATTGGCTATATCAAATACGAAATATACTACCAGCTCAAAATCAATATATAACGATTGATAATAAAGGAAATATATATTATAATCATGAAAAATTACCTGATTCAATGAAAAAAATGCGAGTATTAAGAGAAAATATTCAATATTTTTTGTTTGAAAAGTAAAAAAATGTTGCTTTTTTTGTAAGTTTGTTTTATAATTAATTATATATAGTTGAATAAAGGAGGATTGTTATGAGTGATAGAAAGGTAAAAATAATTGCTATGATAATAACAATGTGTTTTGTATTATCTTTTTCTGTAAATGTAATTAGGGCAATTAACATTCCAAAACCAACAGCGGGAAATACAACTGAAACCATTAGCGCCTCTTCTGGAGTAGTTCTTGGAGTTATTCAAGCCGTTGCGATGGCAGCTGCTGTAATAATGTTAATTGTTTTAGCAATTAAATATGTAACAGCAGCACCAACAGAAAAAGCGGACGTAAAAAAATCAGCAGCAATTTATGTATTAGGTGCAGTTTTACTATTTGGAGCATCTGGAATATTAGGAATTATTCAATCATTCTCTTCAGAAGTTGTTAATACAGGTGAATCTGGAGGTTAATTAATAGTAATTAGGCAATTCTAAAAAGAATAAGTAGAAATACTTATTCTTTTTTCTTGCCTTTTATAAGATTTTACGGTATAATAAAATAAAAGGTGGAGAAAAAATGAAAAAAGTAGTAAAATGTATTTTTATTTTAATATTAACACTTTTTATAATGCTATTGTTTAGTAATTTTGCAAAAACTGAAGCTGCTGGATGGGAAGAAGATATACAGAAAACACAAATTAATGATGGCGGTAAAATTAATTCTGCTATGGAAATTACCATTGGGGTAGTACAAGCAGTAGGGATGGGGATTGCAGTTATTATGATTGTCGTTGTTGGGGGAAAATACATAATAGCAGCTCCAACAGAAAAAGCAAATATAAAAAGGCAAACATTAATTTATTTGATAGGTGCAGTTTTAATTTTTTCAGCATCAATCGTTCTAAGAATTGTGATTGTTGCAGT
The DNA here is from genome assembly GCA_944390965.1 of uncultured Clostridia bacterium. Taxonomy (GTDB): domain Bacteria; phylum Bacillota; class Clostridia; order TANB77; family CAG-508; genus CALXRW01. Next base: position 51,683 of record CALXRW010000004.1, on the reverse strand, counting down.
GAATGAAATTATATAATACAATAAAACAAGCGAGTAGCTTGTTTTTTGTTGCTTTTTGTTGCTTTTGCACTTTTTTTGAGGTATAATAAAATAAAGAGATATTAGGAAGAAAAGGGGCGAAATGTATGAAAATAAAAATTTTAAACATTTTAATTTTACTATTTATATTTGTATTTTTATTTCAGACCATTGTATTAGCAAGTAATCCTTTTGATCAAATTGAAAGTCATATACAAAGTCCAGATACTCAGACTGTAAGTCAGATGAATAGTTTTAGAAATAAAATATATACAGTTTTTCAATTAGTAGGAACCGGATTGGCAGTAATTGGATTGATTATATTAGGAATTAAATATGTATATTCTGCCCCAAATGAAAGAGCAGATGTGAAAAAATATGCTATTATTTATGTAGTAGGTGCAGTGTTATTTTTTGGAGCAATTGGAATTGTAGAATTATTAAAAGGTTTTGGATTGGAGTTATTTAAATAAAAATTATAGAAATATAAAGGTAAGGAGGTAGCAATGAAAAGATATTTTATTAAATTAATATTAATTTTTATTACTAGCTTCTTATGTTTTTTTATTTATAATCCTAGTTTAGCAATTAACTTAAATATCGAAAGTTCAGATTATGAAAAATTTATAAATGATAATCAAAAATATACATATGAGTACTCTTTTTTAAATTTTCAGGATTTGCAACTACATTATAATACGATTAAAACTGTCAATGATAATTTAGAAATGGGAATTGCAACAGAAGAGGATTTAAATAAACTAAATAACCTCGTACCGGACACTGGTATAGGAGTAATAGATGGTTTAATAGAAAGGTATAATACGCAACACGAAGAGGCTCAAAGTATGTATAATATCAGCAATGAAGACATGGAAAAAATTGGGAATTTATTATATGCAATGTTGCAAGATGTAAACAACCTAAAAACAGAAGTGAAAAATAATCTGCTAAATGATGAAGAGATTCCAGAAGAACAGGTTAGCAACTTAGATATTATAACAGAATTAATTAATAATACAGTACATAATGCAGGATATAACAATGTTGAACGTGTAAGAGAGGCTTATGAACTTTATGTTGATTTAAAACAAAATAATCTAGAATGGAATGAAGATACGAAAAAAAGAGCACAAACAGTCATGGATGGATTATGGGATGCGATTGAAGCTTCTGAATGGGCAGAATATGAGAAAGAGGCAGTTAGGTGGATGTATGATGAAATTGTTAGTATGACAGCGGGAAAAGTTGAATATGAAGAACTTAAAGGACTTGCAGTTCTCAGTGATGCAGATAGAACAAGATTTTATAATATATATAATAACAAAGAATATTTAACAATGAGTAGAGAAGAATTAGAGACATTGGGAAACGAGATTAAAACTCTTTTAAGAGAAAATGATTATATCGTGGAGGATGAAACATTATTAAAACAGTTATTGACAAAAGTTAATGATATGATTAACAGTATTCGAAATAATCCTGGAACCCCAGATGAATGGCTAGGACAAGCACAAAATTACATTAATAGTGCAGAACCTACTGTTTCAGAAGAACAAATTACAGAGATAGCTGTTAGAATTGGACAAATTTTAATTACTGCAGCAACAATTATATTTCCTATTATATTTCTTATTTTAGGAATTAAATATTTTATGGCTGGGCCAGATGAAAAAGGAAAGCTAAAAACACAACTAATAGGAATTATTACAGCAGCAGTAATAACCTTTGGAGCATATACCATATGGAAAATAGCTTACGCAATTATAAATAATATACTACAGTAATGGAAAAGGAAGGAATGTGATAAAAATGAAGAAAAAGGCAATAGCCATGATTTTAATATTTGGATTATTATTATCTATTGTGACAAGTGTTAGCGCAACGTCTGGAACTGCAACATCATCTCAGTTAGACACATCTAAATTTCAAGATATTACGAATCCAAGTGGAGGAGATGGAATTTATACTTTTGGAGGTAGAATAATTTATATTATTCAATATGTAGGCTACACAGTAGCAGTATTGGTTTTAATTTCTATTCGGAATCAAGTATATGGTATCTAGTCCTTCAGAAAAAGCGGATGTGAAATCTAGATTAGTTCTTTATGGGATTGGGGCAATAATTCTTTTTGCAGGAGTAACAATCTTAAGCATTATTTATGACATTGCAAAAGGCTAAATAGGAGGTAGAATGGGAAGCAATACAAAAAAAAGAAAGGCATATTGTATTTTGATTATTTTAATAGGAATTCTATTCATTCCTATTTCTTGTTATGCTAATAATACTGCTGAAAATATAAGTGGAGGCAGTATTTTTTCTAATTTTTGGGAAGATGGGAAAGCATTTATAGATGATGCAGAAGCAGAAGAACAAGGTTTATCTGCAGATTTGTTTTCAAGTGAAATGATTCCTGTAATTAGAATTATGGTAAGTGTAGGATATATTATATTAGCTATTGCAATTTTAGTAATAGGAATTAAATATATGGTAGCAACACCACAGAAAAAAGCCGACTTGAAGCAAAAATTAATAGGTATTCTTGTAGCAACAGCTATTTTAGCAGGTGCTTATACTATTTGGAATACAGTATATAATTTTATGTTACAAGCTACTGCGGGTTAATAATATTACAATTATATTACATTTTGATGACATTATGAAAAAATGGCGATTATTGTTGAAAAAGAAGTTAAGAAATACTATAATATATAATAAGATAGCTGTATAAGAAGAAAGGAGGGAATAAGATGAAGAAAAAGTTATTTTTAATTTTAACGGTGATGACCATTTTATTTCCCTTATTTTCTATACGAGTATGGTCGACTTCTAATAATTTATCCAATATCACATCACCTGATGAATGGTTAGAAGAAGTCAATGCTTTTTTATCAGAAAGATATCCTAACGAGTATAACTGGTATTATATTCAACAATATTCAGAAGATGACTGGACGAAAGGGGTAAGAGAAAATTACACAGAAGACCAGATTAAATCTAGAATGGAGGCTGCTAAATTATTAGCGGAGCAGTATAATTCTTTAAATTGGGATGAATTAGAGTTTTATACAAGAGATCAAGTAAATAATGTAAAAAATGGGCTAGATACTTGTATTAATATGGATGGAAAAATCGTGAAAATAATAGAAGCTGGTCCATCATATAAAGGCGAAACCGCAGAAAGCTTATGGCAATTGGCAACGAATTTTTTACATAAAGGTTCTTCAGAGGAAAGCTTAGATTTAGAAAAAGCTTCTAAACCATTTGTGGAAATAGGGCAATTATTAATGACAGTAGCTATCATTGTTTTAACAATTGCAACTCTAGTAATGGGAATTAAATATATGATGGCAACACCAGATAAAAAGGCAACCATAAAAAAACAATTAATAGGATTAATTGCTTCGGCACTTGTTATTTTTTCTGCATACACTATTTGGTCAATTGCAAGTAATTTATTAATGCAATCAGTGGAGGGAGAAGGTCAAATCCAACAGGGAGGATCAACACCACAAACTCCAACTCAAACGGGAAACACTCAAAAGATTATGAATACATTTTGTGAAAATATAGAAAGATATTATACATTAAATGAACCAATATATGATTCAGTATATCCTTCATTTGTATATTTAATGAAATCACTTGTTTTAACAGAAGGAGATACAGCACTAAGTGATTTAATCGAATTTGATGAATCTGGAAGAATACAAACACAGATTACAGATCAAGAAATGGATCAAATAATAGAAAATATTGAAACAAATGGAATAGACTATTACATTTCTAATTTTGAAAAACTGGATGAAGAAAGCAAAGAAACATTAAGAACTCAAGGAGAATATTTGATAAATAATATATATGCAAATGGAGAAGTTAATGGCACCATTGTGAATGAAGACGAAAGAGAAGCAATCAAATGGCTTGTACAACAATATCAAAAAATATAAAATAAATACAAAGGAGGATAAAAAATGGGGACTTATAATATCCCTCGAAATTTAAGAGGAGAAACAAGAATTTTGTACATTTTTAGTGTGAAATCACTTATTACAACAGCTGTAGGTGCACTTCTAGGTTCAATATTTTATTTAATATTTGCTGCTGTTGGAATTGGTAATGTAGGAATTGCATTTCTGGTTATTTTTGCATTACTAGGCTTTGCTATAGGAACGGTAAAAATACCATTTTTGGCAGCTTTTCCAGTAACTAAAAAAATAGGAGGAGACTCTGTAGACGAAATTATAAAAAAATATATTAAATTTAAAATGAATCGTAAGATTTATGTATATACAAAGGAGGAGGAAAAATAATGGATGGTCAAACACTTCAGATGGTTACTAGTATTGCAATTGTAATTTTAGTTGTTGTAGTAGCAATTATTGGATTAATGCTATTTATAAGTTCAAAACAAGAAAAAAAGGCAGGGAAGAAAAGTCCAAATAAAGATGAAAAGGGGAAAGAATCAGACAGCAAATACCAACCAGGATTAACTAGAGAATCTATCTATAATTTTATGGAATTTGATGAAATTAAAGATAATATGATTGTACGAAAAGGTAGAAAACAATATGTAATGGTAATACAGTGCCAAGGTGTAAATTATGATTTACTTTCAGAAGAGGAAAAAATAGCTGTAGAAGAAGGATTCGTACAATTTTTAAATATTCTAAGATATCCAATCCAATTATATGTACAAACAAGAAGCTTGAATTTAAGAGATATTACAGATGAATATAAGAGAAAAGTAAGACAAGTAGAAGATGAATTAGAACAAATTCGTATTCAACTAAGAGATGCACAATTAAGGAAAAACGAAAAAGCAATAAAAGATTTAAAATTCCAAGAAAAAAGAAAGAAAAATATTTTGGAATATACTTCTGATATTACTGATTATGTTGGAAGATTAAGTTTAAATAAAAATGTATTACAACAAAAAACATATGTAGTGGTATCCTATTTTTCAAGTGAACTTGGAAATATGAGTACATATTCTAAAGAAGAAATTGATAACATGTGTTTTTCTGAATTATATACTAGATGTGAATCTCTAATTCGTTCTTTAGCAACATCATCAGTTAGTGGTAGAGTATTAAATTCTGAAGAATTAGCAGAACTTTTATATGTTGCTTATAACAGAGATGATGAGGAACTAATTCAATTATCTAAAGCACTAGATGCAGAATATGATGCTTTATATAATATAGGAAGAGATGTATTAGAAAAGAAGAAACAGCAAATAGAAGAAAAGATGGATATGCAAGCAGCTAAATTAGCTTCTGAAAGCTTAATAGAAGCAGATAAAGAATTAAAAGAGAAAAAAGCCGAATTAGCTAGAACAGAAAAAGTCAAAAAAAGAGCATTAAATATTGTAGACCAATATAAAGACCAAATGAGTGATGACTTAGTTAGAGGAACTAAAAAGAAAATTATAGAAAAAACACAGGAAGAACAGAGCCAAATTACAGGACAAGCACAAGAAAAATTAACAAATGATCAAATAGAAAAATTAAGTAAAAGAACAATAAAAGGCAAGAGAACAGTATAACGAAAGATAGGAGTGAGGTTAATGTTTGGAAAGAAAAAAGAAACAATTGAAGACTTATCAAAAGAGAAACAAGAAGAAAGTTTCTTAAAGAAAAATGCAAATTCTATTAAAGATTTAATAGCACCAGCTGGAATTGATGCCAGCCATGCAAACCATATAGAAATTACAGCAAGTAAAACAAGGTATGCCAGAAGTATGATAGTTGCAACTCTACCTAGAATGTGTACTTTCCCTGAATTTTTAAGAGCTATGTATACTTTTGGAGATTTAAATGTATCTGTATTTATTAATCCAGTTAGTGAAAGTACATCCCAAAATGAACTAAATAGAACTATTAATGAATTAGAGTCCGAAAGAATTGTAGCTCTAGATAGAGGAGATATTAACAGAGAAAGAATTCTAGAACAAAAGAGGTTAGAAGCAGAAGAATTAAGAGACCAAATTGCAGCAGGTTTTAATAAACTATTTGATAGTACAATTGTATGTACATTATTTGCCTATAGCTTGGAAGAATTAGATCGATATACAGAATTCTTAGCATCTGAAATGTCAAAAACATTAATTGGGGTTAAACCTGCTTGGGCAATACAAGATGAGGCATTTAAAAGTAATATGCCACTATGTGAGAATAAAATTAGTAAAAGTCATACATTTGATAGACGTGCCATGTCTACGGTTTTCCCATTTTTTAGTTCAGAGGTAGGACATGAAAATGGAATTCCATTAGGATTTAATAGACAAACAGGATTACCAATTTTATTTGATAATTTTAGTCCAACATTAAATAATTATAACATGGTTATTTTTGGTAAATCTGGTGCAGGTAAAGGTGTTACGATTAAAACATTAACAGCACGCTCTTCTGCTTTAATGGGAATTGAAAGTTTAGCACTAGATGCCGAAGGTGAATATGGAGTTGTAGCAGAAGCGCTAGGTGGTATTAATGTAGTAATTAGCCCGAATTCTAATACGGTTATTAACTTATTTGATATTGAGCCAGAAGTAGTAAAAGATGAAATAACAGGAAAAGAGAGAACAGTATTAAATGTAGAAAATAAAGTAGAAGACGTAACACAAGCACTTTTAACAATGGCAAGAGGTAGCACAAGAAGCACAGAGGTAAATGAGCTTACCAAACAAATTATAGCAGAAACCGTAGCACAAGAATATACCGCAATTGGAATAACAAATAAAATAGAAAGTATGTATACCAGCAATACACAAAATGTATCTTCTGGAAATTTTATTGGAAAAGAGAAAAAGGCAATGCCTACCATAGGTTCATGGTATAAAAGACTAGTGGAAACTTCTAAGTCTAATGATAACCCAGATTACCGATTCCATTATAGCTATTTGATTAAAGTTATGAAACAATATGTAAGGGAATATGATGGACAGATGGCGTATTTCGATGGACAATCTACTTTTGATTTATTAGATAGTGTTCCATTTATTAATCTAGATATTTCAGGTCTAGAAGAAAGATTTGCAAGACCACTTGCACAACAAATTTTGCTATCATGGATTTGGGAAAAATATGTTAAAAAGAATAGTGAAGATAAACAAAAAGCTACGAAAAAAAGAGTTCTAGTAGATGAGGCATGGATGTTATTACCATATCCAGAAGCTGTTGACTTCTTAAATACAATGGCAAGACGTGCCAGAAAGAGAAATGTATCATTAGCAGTTGTATCACAAAAATTCCAAGACTTTTATGAAAAACCGGAAGTACAAGCTGTACTTACTTCATCAGATACAAAATTGTTTTTAGCACAAGATAAATCTGAAATTGAATATTTAAAAGAAGTATTTAAACTTAGTGAAGGTGAAGCGTATTTCTTAACAACATGTAATAGAGGAGAAGGACTCTTAAAAGTAGGAGAAGATACCGCAATTCTTTCTATTAGACCAACCAAAAAAGAATTTGAATTTATTGAAACAAACTTGAACAAATTATCACAAAAAAAATAAAAAGGAGATGAAAAAACTACCATGAGAAAAAAAGTAATTACATGTATGTTAATATTTGCTATTCTTTTCCAGACAATAACAGTATCTTATGGTAGTGATGATTCAGAAGTTTTTAATGGGCATGAGGCAGAAAGTTTTCAAAAAATAGATAATGAATTAACCGGGAGTGATGTTGACGACATATATCAAGAAGGCAGTGTAGGGGATAAGACAATTGCACCAACCGAGTCTTCTGCTCCAGCAACTGCAAGTGCAATTACTCATGTATTAACTTTTATTCCATGGATTGTATCTACATTAATGACAACAGCTGTTACTACAGGAAACAATAGACCTGGAGAATATAGTACAACTCCAGAAGATACTCTTACGGTACAAAGCTTGGTGTTTGATAGAATTGAATTGTTAAATGCCAATTATTTTGCATACAATGCCAATACCAATAATTATGTGATTAAAGAAAGTGTTAAAAACTGGTACAGTGGGGTAAGAACGATTGCTATCATAGCATCTATAGTTATTTTAATTTATATGGGAGTTAGAATGGCAATTTCCTCACTAGCATCTGATAAAGCAAAATACAAGAAAATGTTTTTTGATTGGCTAACAAGTTTTATCATGATTTTTGTGCTTCATATTATTATCATTTTTATGTCTAATCTATCAACCTCTATTACTTATATGTTAACAGAAAATGCAGGAGCTTTAACATTAGAAACAAAAATTATGGAATACAGAATGGAAGAAATAAGTACAGCTGTAGGATGGGACTCTATTACCCAAACGATTATTTACTTTGTTTTGGTATTTTATCAGGCAAGATTCTTTATTATGTATGTAAAAAGATTTTTTACCATTGGATTTTTAATTGTAATATCACCACTTATTACAGTAACTTATGCCATTGATAGAGCAGGAGACAATCGCTCACAAGTTTTTCAATCTTGGGGAAAAGAATTAGCAGTTAACTTATTTATTCAACCATTACATGCCTTTTTATATATGGTATTTATGTTTATTGCAGAAGAAATTGCAGTGGTAGCCCCTATTTTTGCCATTATTTTCCTAATGGCACTATCTAGAGGAGAGAAAATAGTCAAAGCCGTATTTAATTTAAGAGGAATGTCAACTATTCATTCTATGTCTGAAACCTTAAAATTGAAAAAGAAAGGAGGATAGGGATGAATCGAAAAAAGTTAATTACTATTGGCATTTTTGCAATAATATTATTGATAATTCTTATTATTTTAAAAATAGTTTTTAGCCAGGAGGAACAAGATATTTCTAATAACTATTATGCTCAAGAAGAGCAAACAACAATACAAGAATATATACCTACGCCTATTACAGAAATGGAAATACAATCACCAGAAATAGAGGAATTAATAGAAAAACAATGGTATACAAATCAGGTATCCTTTGGAACAGAGGAAAGTATTTATGAAGATTATGTAATTTATTTTGAAGAAGGAATAGAAGTAAAAACAATTGAAAGAAAAGTATTTAATCTTATTTTTACAGAAAATTATACACAAAATGTAATAAATGAAATAAAAGTAGGGCAATCATTTGACACTATTATAGATATTTTGGGAGAGCCTACATTTGGAACAAAAGAGGATGGACTAATTGGGTATTTAGGAAAAGAAATTTACATATTCTTTTCAGAAAATGAAATTTCTATTTATCCAGTAGTAGAACCAGAAGAAGACATGACAGAATTTTTTGCACTTGTTAATCAATATAACGAAGATAGAAATTCTTGGAATTTTGGAAATGGGTTAACAGAACTTTGGAAAGATTACGACAAATACGCCTATAACCAAGATTATGCAGATATTATATATAGTTTAAAAGGATTAAGAGTACAATTTAATTATACAGTAAGAAATGGTATTACATTATACCGCAATTATAAAGGAGAAATCCTTGAGGGAATTACTTTACAAGATTTAGTTGAAAATCCAGAACAAAAACCAGATTATATTTATTTGGAACTAAGTAAGGATTTGGTACACGAAACAGAAATTATTAGATACCAAGAACATAAATTTTTGAAAAATCCTAACACACAGGAGGGAAAAGATGAAGTAAACCCTAACAATTCTACAGATAGTTTTCTATTAATAGTAACTCCAACAGAAGAAGGATATACTAATTTAAGAATTTTATCCAAAACAGGAGAATACCCAAGAGTAGAACTAAAAAATGTAAATTTATTTCATTCTTATATGTGGTTTGATGATACACATTTATTATACAGTATTAAACAAAAAGGAATTTACTTGTATGATTGTATTACAAGGCAAACACATATTATTCAAGAAGGAAATGAAGATTTTACCTTACAAAAAGTAGAAAACCATGTATTAACATATGATAATAAAACCATTGAAATTATTTTATAACAAGAAAAGGAGGAGATAAAATGCATACTGGGAACAAAATAATAGCAAGTATTATTTTAATATGTATTTTATGTCCCCTTTTTGTAATGATTCCCACAAAAACATATGCTTATACATCAGAAGAAGTAGGAGAAGCCATTGCGGAAGTGGCAGAAAGAATTGTAACAGAAGGAAATGATAATGTTAGAGGACAAATTTTAAGATATTCCCAAACGCCGGCACATAGGCAAGCAGGATTTGACTGGAAATTGGTATCAGATAGTGAACCAGCAACAACAAATGATGGAAGCACAACTGGAGAAGTTATTACAGGCAAATTAGCATTTGACTGTGGCTCTTTTTGCTCCTATGTATATAAACATGTAACATCAGGGGTATTTAATCATTTATGGAATACTGGTGGCTGGGGTGGAAATGACGACAATGAGTATTTTGATAGAATTCCTCGTGAAGATGCACAAATAGGAGATATATTATGGAAAGACCGGTCATGTTGCTATTCTTATAGAAGGAGGTAGAGTAGCAGAAGCATCAGGTTTGGAGGTACCATCAGTAGATAAACAGGTTACAATAGATGATGATGGTGGATTTACTTGGGCATATCGTTTAAAAGACGAATACATACAAAAAATTACAAATCTAAATACAGTAGTTGATTGGGCGGCATTAGGATTACCTAATGGTGGTATAACAGGAAATACAATGACAGGTGGTCTATATTACCAAGGACTTGCTAATGCAAGAGGAAATTATCAAGAAAATAAAGGATATTTAAATTTAAGCGAAATTTCTGACTATATCATTGGATTTATTTTCATGGGAATTAAAGTACAACTAATTGGCTGGACTTCTATTATAGAGAATTTAGCAACAGATATTGTATATACAGCAATTGGACTAAGGAATACGGAAGATGATCGTCTTACCATTGAGAAAATTATATTTAACAAAGTACCAATCTTAAATGTAAATATATTTGATCGTTCTTTGGATGATGATACTACCATTACAACTAGTGATGGACAAGAATATAATGTAATTAGTATTATAAGACAATCTATTGCCAATATTTATCAGATTTTTAGAAATGTAGCAATAATAGGACTTTTAGTGGTTTTAATTTATATTGCAATTCGTATAGGAGTTTCTAGTATAGGAGAACAAAGAGCAAAATACCAAAAATTATTCATAAATTGGTTAGTGAGTTTTATCATTGTATTCTTTATTCACTATTTTATCCTAGGTGTTATTTTAGTAAATCAATTTGTTGTAAGTAAAATAGCTGGTCAACTGGAAGATGAGGAAGTGGTAACAGAATTAAGACTTGTAGATGTTATTGACCCAGAAACAGGAGAACCAGTAGTAGATGAAGAGACAAAACAAAGAGTACAGGAACTAAGAGAAGTGGAAGTAACTGTTACAAAAGAATCCTCTCTTTATGAATCTGTATTAGAAAAAGCATATGATATGAAGGCAACACAAGGAATAGCAGGCACTATTTTATATATGTTTTTAGTGTATTATATGATTAAATTTTTATTTATATACTTCAAACGTTATTTTACAGTAAATATATTAATTGTACTTGCTCCTTTGATGGCAATTAGCTATGGAATTGATAAAATTAAAGATAATAAATCACAAACATTGGGAACATGGACAACTGAATTAACATTAAATGTGCTAATGCAATCTATGCATGCTTTACTATATTTAATCTTTATGGGCATGGCATTTGATTTAGCTTTTCAAGAATCCTTAATTGGTATTATTATTGCTTTTATTTTCTTAAACTTTATGGCAAAAGCAGAAAAATTATTATTTAAATTCTTTAGAAAAGGAAGAGGAGGAGCAAGATCTCATCCAACGATAAAACCAAGTGCAGACTCAACAGACGGAGTAATAGGAGCTTATTATGGTGTAAGGGGTGTTGCTAAAAGTATTGGAAAAGGAACCGTAAGTGTAGCAAAAGGAACCTATGGAGTGGCAAAAGAAGGCTTACAAGGAATTGTAGATACGACTCCAGATGAGCATGGAAGAAGAACTCCAATGGGAAGCGTAGTTCATGCTCTATGGGGAGGAGCAGGTGAAACACCGGAACATAAAAATAGAAGATTAACAAGAAGTGCTAATACAAAAGCAGGAATAGAGAAAGCACAAAAAACACTAAAATTAGGTGGAAAATTGGCATCAAGTGTGGTGCAATTTGGATTTTCTGTACCTATGATAATTGCAAATCCAAAACTAGGTTTTTCAGGATTAATTCACTCGAGAATGGAATTGGCGAGACTTGCAAAGGAAATAGACAAACTTAGTGTTTCACAAAAAAAGAATAAAAAATATACAAAGAAAAAAGGTAAAAAATCACCTATTGATGCTACAAGAGAAGCAAATAGATTAAAAAATAAAGTGGTAGAAGTTATATTGCAAACAGGAAGAAATACAACTCTTACTATGGATGTAGTAAATCAATCTGTTAATATTGTAATGCAGCAAGAAGGCAGGAGATTCCAATTACGAGATTTAGATCGTACTTCTGAAAAATTAGATGAAGAATTTAGAGCAAATAATGTAGAGATTAACAAAGAAGTATTCCAACACAATGTAAAACAAGAAATTAGCAATTTACTGGTAGATTTAGTGGTACAAGATAAAGGCGAAATAGAAGAAGGACTAAGAGAGAGAAATCCTAATAGAAATCCTACAGTAAGAGAAATAAAAGCAAATGAGGAAAAAGTAATTAACAATTTAAGTGAAAGACAAGTAAAAAATATTGCGTATGATATTTTAAAAACGAATGGAGTAGTAACAGAAGGCAAAGTAACTAGAAAACAAATTGATAATGAAGTTCTAAAATATAAACAAGACTATGGAATTCAAGAAAAAATAACAACAAAAGACTTTGAGAAAATTTTCCAAAGCATTAATGAAAATTCAGAAACACAAATTAATATAGAACGTGCGAAAGAAGAACAACAAAAACAAGAAAGAAAAGTTTTACAAAAACGTAGACATAAAAATGAAGAAACATATAGTATGTTAGAAAGTGTAAAAGAACCAGAAAAAATACAAAGAACAGTGCAAAAAATTTCACCACAAGCACAAAGTGTAATTTTGAAAACATTTGAGAAATTAAAAACAAATGAAATCAATAGTAGTGATTTAGAAAATATAATAGGAAAAGAGACAACTGAAGATATACAAGAAGAAGTAGTACAAAATTTAACTGCACAAGAAATATCAGAATTAATGTTTAGAGCATTAAAAAGAAAGGGCAGTTTAAAAGATACCTTAAATAAAGAATAAAGAAAGGAAGGGTATAGGACAATGAAAAAAGTGCTGATAAAATTGCTTACTTCAATTTTAATTGTAATGATACTATTTCAATTTATGGTAATAGAAAAAACAAATATTGTACAAGCAACCAATACCTATCAAGAAGATGACGAAGCTGTTGAGCAAGAAAGGAATGCAATTGAAGATGATCGTAGTTTGTTTAGCAAAATATTAGATGGTTTCCTTTCTCTTATTCTAACGCCAATTAAATTGCTTTTTGTAGCACCACGGGCTAGTTTTAAATGGAATTACAACAGCATTAGGAACTATGGGAGGAAGCGAAACATCTGATTCTTCTAACAACTGGGTAACATTTTACCATGTATTTTTTAATAAATTGGGTGTTACAGATATTAATATTTTTGAGTACCGCTGGGGTTCTCAGATGGCAAATCAATTTGACGAAAATAGTACATTTGGAAAGCTAAGAACCAATATTGCTAGCTGGTATTATGGAATTCGAAATTTTGCAGCTATTATATTGCTTGTAGTGTTAATATATGTAGGAATTAGAATGGCAATTTCTACAGTTGCAGAAGAAGAAGCAAAGTATAAGACCATGCTAAAAGATTGGTTTGTGGCATTAGCATTAGTATTTATCTTGCATATTATTATCATTAGTGTAATTTATGTAAATAATGAAATTGTACGAGCTTTGGATCCAGCTGGAGCAGATGGAGCCTTACAAGCAAACACTTTAGTAAATTACCAAGGAAGTTTATTAGAGAAAACATTTTCATTAGGATATACTTGGACATATGGTTTAGCAACTGGAATTTTATATTCCATTTTGGTAGGAGTCTCCTTCGGATTTTTAGTTATGTATATTAAACGTATGATTACAATAGCTTTTTTAACATTAATTGCACCAATTATTACAATTACTTATCCAATCGATAAAATGGGGGATGGAAAATCACAGGCATTAAATAATTGGTTAAAAGAATTTATGTTTAATGTATTAATACAACCATTTCATTGTTTATTATATTTAATTTTTGTTTCATCAGCACTAGAAATGCTAAATGGTACCTTAGGAGGGGGAATTTTTGCTATTATTACTATTGTATTTGTTTACCAAGCAGAAGGAATTATTAGGAAAATCTTTGGATTTGGTGGAGCTTCTACTTTAGGAAATGCTGCTGGTTCTGCTGCCATTTTATATTCTGGTATGAAATTAGCAGAGAATCTAGGCAAAAAGAAAGATGATGGAAAAGAAAGCGGAGGAAAGGGACAGAGCCAAGGAGAAGGATCAGGCAATAGTAGCAGTAGAAATGCAGAACAAAATAAGCAAGGTGCAGAACAGGCTGGAAATGCTGAAAACAATAGTGAAAGCCAAAGCAAACAGAGTACACCTAGGCCAAAATCAAATCCATATATTAGTGGAAAGAGAAGATTTGTTAGAGCTGTAGCAAAAGTCGGAAAAGTAGCTGGAAAAGGTGCTGTAAGAGCATATGGAAAAGGAATGAAGTTAGCAGCAGGAGCGGGATTAGCAGCAATAGGAGTGGGAGCTGGAGCAAATGGCGGAGAGGCATTAGTAATGGGGCAAATTGGTTCTGCAGCAGCAGGTAGAGCAGGAGGAGCAATGAAATCTGCAGCAAGTCATATTCCAATTAAGGACATGGCTAGAAATAAAAAACAAGCGAGATTTGAAAAACAATTAAACCAAATGATGGACAGAGATCCAAATTTTGATCCACAAGATTTTATAAAACAAACCTATAAAAATTCAGCTGAATTTAGAGAAGGGTTAGAAGAAAAAGGAAAAGAACAACAAAGGAAACTTGCTGCAAGAATATGGGATTATAGAGATACTCTTGAAAAATTAGGAGACACATCTGCAGAAGATAGAATTTTAAATAGAGCAAAAGAGATTGTCGATAAGAGATAATCGTGAAAATAGATTGTGTAAAATAATTGATAATAATGGGCAATTTTAATTGCCCACACTTCAAAGAATTTGCTATAAATGTAGGGGATGGTCTTGACCATCCCGGAAAAAAACATCCCCAACGGGACAGAAACGGATAGTGTAAAATAATCTATGAAAAAATAGAATATGAAAATTTAGAAAGGATGAATAAAAAATGAAAATGGAGAAAAAAACAATATTCTTGATAGTTTTATTATTAATTATTCTAATATTATGCATTCTTTCTATGCGGAAACTTTTGGGGAGGAACAGATAATAGAGAAGAGTCAGAAGCAGGTAAAGAGTTAACAGAAGATCAAAAACAAATAGAAAAGCAAGAAATGAATGATTTAAGAAATATGACAGAAAAAGAAAGAATAAAAACTTATGTATCAAAATATATAAGCTATATTGAAAATTTAGATTATGAAAAAGCATATAGTTTGCTAAATGAGGATTTTAAACAAAATTATTTTAAAACAATAGAAGAATTTGAAAATTATGCTAAAAATCTTTATCCAGACATTATTATTTTAGAATATGAAGAAATGCAAAGACAGGGGAAATATTTTATTCTTTACCTAAATATTGTAGACGCTTTAGGAGAAAAAGAGACATTTACACAAAAATTTATCGTTTATGAATTAGATTATAATGATTATATTATTTCCTTTGAAGTAATATAACAAAAAATCCACTTATGTATTCATTAAAATTAGGAAGGGAGTTATATGTTATTAGATTTAAGGTTAAAAATATATCAATTTTTTAAAAGACATAAAAATAAAATTGTTATTTTTCTTATTATAATAGGAATTATATACTTAATTAATCAGTATTTAAAACATCATGATTTTCAGGCAATACCTTCTACTACTTATAATCCCGATACTCCTATTATGGTAACAGAGGGTGAAGAAGTCCCAAGTAACTTAAAAGAGCCAATTTATGCTTTAATTGAAGAGTATTTTGATGCTTGTAATGAAAAAGACTATGAAAAAGCGTATTCCCTTTTAACAGAAGACTGCAAAAAAGATTTATTTCCTGAATTAGACGATTTTGAAGTTTATGTAGATCAAATGTTTAATGATAAAAAAGTATATACTGTTCAAAATTACTATAATGAAGAAGATAAATATGTTTATCGTTTAAGAATATTTGAAGATATTTTAGCAACAGGATTAACAGGAGAAGAAGAATTAGGCTACAGAACAGAAGTAATTACTATGCATAATACGGAAGATGGAATGAAATTGTCTGTAAACGGATATATAGAAAGAAAAGAAATGGAATTTGCTGTTTATGAAGATGACAATGTTCGAATTACAGTAGAAAGCCTAAAAAAGGAATATGAGAAAGAAACCTATACTGTAAAAGCATATAATAAAACAGAATACCAGTTAGTATTATTAGACCATAACATGGATAAAGATCAAATTACCTTACAATTAAATGCAGAAGTAAGAATACTAAAAAACAATACCAATAATGATATTATTATTTCACCAGGAGAAACAGAAGAATTTGAACTAGAATTTACAAAATATTATCATGAAACAGATATTTCAAGAGGAATCCATTTCAATGCATTAAGATTTATAAAAAGTTTCCCTATGACTTATGATGAAGAGGGAAACCTTCAAGATACAATAGAAAATTATGCAATCACATTAAATATGCAAGAATAAAATGGACCAGAAAAGAGGTGAGTGAATTTGACTTTTTATGATGATGAAGAGATAGAAGAAAATGAAAATCTAGAAGAAGACCAATCAGAGGAGGATGAATTAGCAGAAGGAGAACAAGATGAAAATGATGCAGAAAGTGATACAAATGAATCGGAAAATCAATCTGAAGAAACAGATGATTCATCTTCCAAAGGAACAATGAAAGGTAACAGACATCTACATGGGAATAGACAAAAACAAATCAAAAAAATAAATGACATGATGAAAAAGCAATCAACCAATAAAAAAGGGAAAGAATCATCTAGTAGACCTTCAAAAGGGCAGAGAAAATATATTAGACAACAAAAACAGAACAATAGAAGAGAAGGAATAGAAAGTCCTAATAAAAAACCTGGAAAATCAAAAGGAGGAGGAGCAGCAGCTCAAAAACGCAATTTAAGAAATCAGCAACACGAAAGAAGAATGAATCCACCACCTAAAAGAGTAGACAGTAGAACAGCAGAAGAAAAGGCAGAAGCACAAAAACAAAGATCTGCTAAAAAGCATCAAGAATTATCAAGAAAAGCAAGTGATTCCAACAAAAAAGCTACTAATACTACAGTAAAAGCTGGAGCAAAATCTGGAGCAAAGGCGGGAGCTGGTGCGACCGGTGCTGGAACAGGAGCGGCTGCTGGAGGAGCAGGTGCTGCTGGAGGACCAGCTTGTGGAATTATTCTTCTCATAGTTATTATTATATTTTTGATAATGGGAATTGTTAGCTTCTTCCAAAATATGCCAGATATGATTTTAGGGAAAATTTATGAATGGTTTGATACAGTAGCAGGAACAACAAAGATTGTTTTTGGTGCTGACCCGGCAGGTGTTATTGCAGATGCAAATTTAGAGGATGCCGCCAATTATGTGTCAGACATGGGATATGATTTGACAGGCTATGGATTTCTAGCAAAAAGAGAAACAGAAGAAGATATACAAAACAATGTCCAAAAAAAAGAAAGCTATTATACATTTATATTTAGGAATATGGAGCAAGCCAATCATATTGTTCAGTACAATGGGGATATAGTATGGACAAGTTCACCAGGTGAGAAACATATTGGATTAGGTGAAACGATAGATGAGCAAGTAGCTATTATTGAAAATGCAAGAGATACAATTTTGTGGTTATGGGAAAAAGTTGGAACAGGAGAAATTACTGTCAGAAGAGTAGAATACATGGATGCAAATGGGCAAAGAATTGGAGAACCAGAATATAAAAGAGTTTTGGAAAGAGAAATTACATTTGATGAAGCTGATGTAGATGAAAGAGGACTTATTACAAACTATGAAGTTGGCGAAGTAAAATGGATTGACAGCGAATTTTTGCGAGCATATCTGATGTCAGACTATAGGACTTATATGTTTTATGATGGAAAATCAATGAATTGGTTTGATAGAGTAATTGCTGGACTTACCTCAGATGAAGCATTATTTACTAAATCAGCAAATGGATTAATTAATATAGATACAAAAATAGTAGAGTCTGTTGAAGGTGATAGCGAAGAAGATAATAATATAGAAAATTATGATGGAGACATTCATTTGGTGCGTGATGAAAAGAAACTATATATTTCACCAGGCAAAGAGGTTGAAGAATATGAACCAGAATATATTTATGATTTAAGTGGTTGGGCAGGGAAATATGGGAAACCATTAGAGTTCTCATTAACACTCCATCTTGCAACTATGTCACCAGACTTTACATATGCAGTTGCAATAGGAGATGAAAGATTAGCTACTAAAGTAAATATCAAATTTTATCAGACTAAATATTCTAGAAGACTTTTAAAAGATGGACAAGACGCTGAAGAATATTACTATAATATCATAGTAGAAAAGAAGAACCGTATAGAGAATATGATAAAGACTTTCGAGAAACTAATAAATATAACAAATAATGCTACCACAATGACGGAAGAAGAAAAAGATGAATGGAGACAGGTACATGCAGAGTACTTCTCAAATAAAGTATCTATGACTGTTGAAGTAACAGATTTGGAAGAATCAAATCAATTTTGTGAAAATTTATATGAAATCTTAGATAATGTAGATGATTTTCTTGCTTCAGTTGAAAAAGACGAATATACACCGAGCAGTAATCCAGGATATAGTGACGTAGAGGAATTATCGACAGATTTCTTTGAAAATATATATGAAGACATGCAAAAATTGAATTCAGTAATCTGGTATAATTCTGAACATGCCAATCTTTCCTTATATATACCATATATTAAGAGTGTAGATGATCATTGGTATAGAGATTTAGATTTTAAAGACCCAGAAGCAATGCAAGGGTATATTGTAAAAATAGATGAACCTGGAGCAGCACCATATGTAGAAAATATTGATGATTTAAAGAAGATTTTAGCTACTTATAGTGATGCTCAAGGAGCAAGCAACTTGGTAGGAGCAGCTGATGCATTTATGCAAATACAAAATGAATATGGAATCAATGCACTTTTCGCAGCATCTGTTGCCATTAAAGAATCTGGAGCAGGGACTTCTTGGGATTTAATTGATTCAAGCACACACAACTGGATGAGTACGCAAGGAAGCAGAGGAGGAGGATATAAAGATAAAAATGGAACTACATGGAATAGATTCTCAAGTTTTTCTGAAGCAACATTAGCATTTGGAGAATTAATTAGTGGAGAAAGTAGTGGGAACTATTTTGGAAAAGGATATTATTCCGTTGGTGACATTGCAATAAAAGGAAAATATTGTGTTCCACCAGAAGGATGGATTAAAGGTGTTTGCAACCAAATGGAAACTTTTCTAAATAGGGCTGTTGATGAATTAGGAATTACTTTGACAAATGAAGAAAACATAGATAGTGGATTAGATAATTTACAAGGCACACAAAATTCAGGAGAGCAATCTGCCTATGAAATAGTATCTGGTTATTCAGCAGAAGTAGGACTAACAGATGGAGAATTAGATGAGTATAATCTTGATTCTGGTGAAGGATATACTGTGCTAAGAACACAAGCGGAAGATTTAAGGCAAGTAAGAGAACCAATACAATATGATAATTCAGCAGTTATTAAAGAATTATTAGGGGTAGTAGATACAAGAATAATTAAAAAATATACAGATGGAGAAACAGTAGATGTAGAAAATGAAGATCAACTAGCTGTTTTTGAAGCTAAAGTAGCAGAAAAAGCAAAATATTATATCTATAATGGAACAGGAATGAATGAAGGAGAAAAAAGGCAAATTTCTCCAACAAAAAATTCTTTAACAGCAATGTCTATTTTGGAATCTACTAAAACAGAAGATGCAGAACATTTACTAAAAAATTTAAGAGAATTATTTAATGACATTGGTTTTGAATTAGAAGACAGTAGTGAAGAACAAGCAACAAAATACGAAAAAAATACTTCATTACAATGGATATTCCAAAGATATATTCCATCATATGAGTGGCCATCACAAGAAGAAACACCAAAAACAGAAGATAATGAAGAAGGCTCTAGGTACATTTATAAAGTGACAGCAAAAAGAGAAGGGGATACAGAAAATACAACTAATACAGATGAAGATACTGATGATAGTAGTATAAATGATGCAACAGATGATACAACAGACACAAATAGCCCTACAACAGGAACAGATGATACCACAGATACCGAAGATGCCGAAGAAACAGAAGAAACTGTATATGGATTTGAAGGTGGGGATATTCTAGTTGCACCTGGAAATTGTGTTATTAAAAAAATTGGAGAAGATTATTTAACTATTCAATTTAGAAATGTAATTAAACATGAGATTTATACAAAAAGAACCTGGAATGGTTCAGAATATGTTATGACAGAAATAAGCACAAAAGATATGACAGAAACAGAACTGGAAGAATATAAAGCTAAAAAGAGAGAAGAATTAGGATTATCAGATGACATTGATCCTTTATGGGATCCAGAGGTAAATGGAACAACCCTTACTATATTTGGTCTTGAAGTAGATAGTAATTTAAAAGTAGATGATACTACGATTATTGAAGCAGGAACTCAAATAGGAAAAACAAAAAAAGGTGTAGATATTGGCTTATTATTAAGAGGACAAGATTTAACAGCATCCGATGCGGATAATGAAGATGCAACAGAAAATATTCCGTCTGAGGAAGACGAAAATGAAGATGGAGAAAAAAAATTAGCATATCTTTCTGTTCCAAGATATATTTATCCACCGGAAAAAACAGAAGTTATATTTGATATGTCAAAACTACAGGGATTAGCACTTGAAGTATGGAATGATTATAGCGCAGAAATAACAGAAATGGCAATTCGATATGGTTTAGACCCATATGCTATTGTTGCAGTAATTTGTGTGGAATCCAGTGGACGTTTAGATTCTGACAATGGAATTGCTTATGGATTAATGCAATGCCATATGAAATATCATGCAGTACCAAATAAGACATTAGTAGATGTAGATGGAAATAGAGTGGTAAAAGATTGTTCCCCAAGTGCAATGAGAGGAAATGCAAGCTTACAAATAGAATGTGGGTGCCATGTAGTTCGATCTTATATATTCTACCCTTGGCCAGATGGTAACTGGTTTAAAGGATTGGGATCATATAATAAAGGACCAAGTGGAATAAAAAATCCATCTACGCTAGAAGATTTTAGAAATGGATATTGGCAGAAGTTTAAAAAATACTTCTGGGGTGGAGATGAAACCTGGGCAATTAAGAGAGAAGGAAACAGTTATTACCAGATATTTACTAATGTTAATACAGGAGAAATTTCAGGAACCGTCGAAGTAGCTTGGCCACCAACAGGTTCAAATACTTTACTAAATGGAGATATACTAGAAGTTGCAAAACAATTACATGATTATGTCAGGGATAATAGGTTTACGTATGGATCACATTATAATATTAAGGACTTAGGTAGTGGAACTGAAAGTAAAGTAATTGACTGTAGTGCATATGTAAGTTGGGTATTATATGAACTAGGATATCAAGAATTTGGGACACAAAAAAGTAGCTCTTGGTTTAAATCAAATGGGCAGAAATTATGTGATAAATATGGATGGCAAATGATTACACCAGTAAATTCTAGTACATTACAACCAGGAGATATTTTAGTAGTATATGAATCGGGAGGTTCACACCACGTTGAAATATATGCAGGAAATGGTAGATCATATAGTTGTGGAAGCAATAGTTCTATTAGAGCAGATACTATATCAACAAACTTTAGTAAATATAATTTTGCCTTGAGAGTAACAGGAAGAGGAGGAAATTAATTTGAATAAATTAAAATATATTTTTATCATATTAATTATTCTAACTGTTATATTAGTTATTATAAATTTATATTTTAGATATCGAGAATATGCAAATCCAGAAAAGGGAGAAGAAACAGATACTGTTTCAGAAGATAAAGTAGAAGTAGAAGATGAAGGAGAAAAAAATACAGTATTATGGTGTGTGCAGACATATATTGATACATTAAAAAAACAGGATACAGATAAATTAGCAGGAATTTTAGATGAAGAGTATGTACAACAGAAAGAAATAAACAGTGTGATGATAAACTTGCAAGAACAAGATGAAAATTTTGCTTATTCTTCTATGGTAAAACAAGATATTACAGTAGAAATTGCCAATTACTATGTAGAAGGAGAAAATAATTTTAAAGTTATTGTGAAAATGGATTATGGTCAAGGAACCTTCTCAATTATACCATGTAGAGATTTAACAACAGAGGAATTCACTTCAAAAATTTACAATCAATCAGTTTCTCCTAACTTGTATAATGTATATGAATATCAAGCATAGATAAATTCAAAAAGATGTAAAAATTTTAATGAAAAGAGGCTTTTATAAAGAGCCTCTTGAAAAAGAAAGGAGAAGCAAATGAACAAGAAGCTATATATAGCATTAATTGCTGTCTTATTGATTCTTATTATTACCATAGTAGTGATGAAAGTAAATATTCCAGAAGAAGATGACGAAACTGATATTATTAATACAGAAATAAGACAGTTAAGAGAAGATGATTCTGAAATATATGATTTACCAATTGCTTGTATACAAGAATATAATAATTACGTAGCAGAAGAAAATGCAGAAGCAGTGCTAGATATCTTAGAAGATAATTATAAATTAGAAAATAATATTGTAGAAACAAATGTCTTATCTAAAGTGGTAAATCTTCCAGAGGAATATGATACTGGTAAGTGCTACATTTCTACACCAAATGCTTGGTTAGAGGTATACTACTTATATTCAGAAGAACAGTCTGTTATTCTAAAATATAGCTATTTAGATGATACATTTTGGATAAAACCATGTGGGCAAGTTGGAGTGGAAGAACTTTTAACATATAAAGGAGATGACCAAGATATCCCTTTGAAAACATATAACCAGCATATGTATAATTATTAAAATCTAAGCATAAACATTACTTTAATTGAATATGAATTACTAAAAAGATAGCATAAAATAATATGTGGGAATTGTGGGAATGATTTTAGTTGCCCGCTCTTCAAAGAAATTACTAAAAGCAAAATAGGCAAAGGGTGATGTTTATGAAAAAGAGAAAAATGATAAAAACGACAGGATTCATAATTATGTGTATCCTGTTGTTTTATTTTTACCAAGTATTTGGAATGACACATTATCAAGAAACAGATTTTGTTACAGGATTAGTAACAGCAACTACTTTAAATGTAAGGAGTGGTCCAAGTACTAATTACAAAATAGTAGGAACAATACCAAAGAATGAATATATTAGAGTATTTGCACAAATTGGAGATTGGTATGTGATACAAACAGATAAGGATATAGTTGGAGCTGTAAGCAAAAAATATGTAAAGCCCATAAAATCAAATTCAGGGAACACAACACAAAATAATCAAAATAACATTACAGGAACCGATACTATAAATTTACTAACAGAAGACGAAAAAGAAGTATTTTATTTGATTAATGAGCAAAGAATAAATGCAGGATTGGTAGCATTACAAATAGATAGTGAGCTACAAAATGTGGCAAGAATCAAAGCACAAGATATGGTAGATAATAACTATTTTTCCCATACTTCACCTATTTATGGAAGCCCATTTGATATGATAAAAAGTTTTAAAATTAGCTATAAAACAGCAGGAGAAAATATTGCCGGAAATTCCAAAAATTCTGGTGCAGTCAATGCATGGATGAATTCAGAAGGGCATAAAGCAAATATCTTAAATAATAGTTATAACTATACTGGAATTGGTGTAGTAAATAGTCCTAAATATGGAAAAATTTATGTGCAGATGTTTATGGGAAGATAAATATATAGGTAAATAGTTGACTTTTTAGGTCTGGAATTGATAAAATAAACGAAAAAGAAGATAGTGTAAAGTAATTTATGAAAAAATGTAGGGGCGATTTTAATCGCCCGTTCTTCGAAGAAATTACTTAAAACGAAAAAGAAAAGAGGGAATACGCCATGAAAACTGTTATACTTGCAGGTGGATTTGGGACAAGAATTTCAGAAGAAAGTCATTTAAAACCAAAACCAATGATTGGAATTGGAGATAAACCTATTTTGTGGCACATTATGAAAGAGTATTCTCAAAGAGGATTTCAAGATTTTATTATCTGTTTAGGATATAAAGGCTATGTGATTAAAGAATTCTTTGCAGATTATTATCTACATACGTCTGATGTTACTTTTGACCTATGCAATAATGAAATGACTGTACATAACAATCATTCAGAGCCATGGAAGGTAACATTAGTAGAAACTGGACTTAAAACAATGACAGGTGGTAGAATTAAGAGAATAAAAGACTATATTGGAAATGAACCATTTATGCTTACTTATGGAGATGGCGTAAGCGATATTGATATGAATGACTTGATCAGGTTTCATAAGTCACATGGTAAAATTGCAACTATCACGTCTGTGAATGTAGGACAAAGATTTGGAGTACTAGACATTTCTGAAAATAATCAAATTATGTCTTTTAGAGAAAAAGACCAAATGGATGGTAGTTATATTAATGCTGGCTATATGGTATTAAACCCAGAAGTTTTTGATTACATAGAAGGAGACGAGACTTCATTTGAAAAAGAACCATTGGAAAAACTTGCAAAAGAAGGACAACTTATGGCATATAAATATCATGGCTTTTGGAAATGTATGGATACACAAAGAGATAAAATGCAATTAGAAGCATTATGGGAATCTGGAAATGCTCCATGGAAAGTATGGGATGATGAATAAAATGAAGAATCAAATGGAATTTTTTAAAAATAAAAGAGTATTTATAACAGGACATACAGGATTTAAAGGTAGTTGGTTATGCAAAATTTTAGAAATAGCAGGTGCCAATGTAACAGGTTTTGCCCTGCAACCTACAAATCCTAGCTTATTTTCTTTAGCGCAAATAGAAGAAAATATGGAAAGTATCATAGGAGATATTAGAAACCAAGAAGAATTAGAAAAAGCATTTAATAAATCAAAACCAGAAGTTGTATTTCATATGGCAGCACAGCCACTTGTGAGGGAAAGCTATCAAAACCCAGCTTATACTTATGATGTTAATGTAATGGGAACTGTGAATATACTAGAATGTATTAGAAGAAGTGATACGGTAAAATCATTTTTAAATGTGACAACTGACAAGGTATATAAAAATCTAGAATGGGAGTGGGGGTATAGAGAAACAGATGAACTAGATGGATTAGACCCCTATTCTAATAGCAAGTCCTGTTCTGAATTAGTGACACATAGTTACAAAAAAAGTTTTTTTGAAAATCAAAAAATAGCTATATCTACAGCAAGAGCTGGAAATGTAATTGGAGGAGGAGATTTTGCAAAAGACAGAATTATACCAGATTGCATTAGAGCAGCTTTAGCTAAAAAAGATATCGTAATTAGAAATCCATATTCTACAAGACCATTTCAACATGTATTAGAACCACTTTTTGCTTATTTGTTAATTGCTAAGAAACAGTATGAAAATATACAAAAACAGGGTTATTATAATGTTGGACCGAGAGAAGAAGATTGCATTACCACAGGGGAGTTAGCAACTATTTTTTGTGAAAAGTGGGGAGAAAATATAAAATGGATTAATGTAGCAGAAGAAAATGCACCCAAAGAAGCAAATTTTCTAAAATTGGACTGTTCTAAAATAAAAAAAGAACTTGGATGGCAACCAACATGGAATATTGAGCAGGCGGTTGAAAAAACAGTTGATTTTGCTAAAGTACAAAGGCAAAACGAAAATTGTAGCCAATGTATGGAAGAGCAAATTCTAGAATATATAAAAGAAACTATATGAAACTTCATAGTTTTGCAATATGAAGTGAAAATATTTGGCTCATAATCTTATATTTTTCAATAAAACTCTCAAGGTTCAAGGAGTAATCCGGAAGCTAGATAAGCCGTTCGAGCTTTTATTTCAAAATATAAGTTAATGAGCCAGACATTTTCAAAAGAAAATGGAGGAATAGAATGTTTAAGAACAAAACAGAAAAAGAAGCAAAAGAAGAAATTTTAAAATTAGTAGAAGAATATTGTGACAAATATCATAATACAAACAAAGAATGGAAAGAAGGGAATAGAATATCCTATGCTTCAAGAATATATAATCATGAGGAAATGGTAAATTTAGTAGATAGTGCTTTGGAATTTTGGTTAACTTCAGGGAGATATACCAAAGAATTTGAAGAAGAATTTGCCAAATTTTTAAATGTAAAATATTGTGCTAGTGTAAATTCAGGTTCATCTGCAAATTTATTAGCATTTATGACACTAACTTCACCATTGCTAAAAGAAAGACAAGTAAAAAGAGGAGACGAAATTATTACAGTAGCTTGTGGATTCCCAACTACAGTGTCTCCTATTATACAATATGGTGCAGTTCCTGTTTTTGTGGATATTACAATTCCTGGGTATAATATAGACACAGAAATGCTAGAAAAAGCATATACAGAAAAAACAAAAGCAGTTATGATTGCACATACTTTAGGAAATCCATTTCCATTAAAAGAAGTAAAAGAATTTTGTGATAGACATCATTTATGGTTAATTGAAGATAATTGCGATGCTTTAGGGTCTAAATATACAATTGATGGGGAAACTAAATATACAGGAACAATAGGAGATATTGGGACTTCCAGTTTTTATCCTCCACATCATATGACAATGGGAGAGGGAGGAGCTGTTTACACAAATGACCCTCTACTCTATAAAATTATAAAATCTTTTAGAGACTGGGGAAGAGATTGCAGTTGCCCTTCTGGTGTAGATAATTTATGTGGACATAGGTTTGATAAACAATATGGAGAGCTACCACTAGGATATGACCATAAATATGTATACTCTCATTTTGGTTATAATTTGAAAATAACAGATATGCAAGCCGCAATTGGCTGTGCACAAATTAAAAAATTACCAATGTTTGGGGAAAGAAGAAGAGAGAATTTTAACAAATTAAAAGAGGGATTGAAAGAAATAGAAGACAAAATTATTTTGCCAGAGGCAACTCCAAATTCTGATCCAAGTTGGTTTGGGTTTTTAATTACTTGCAAACCTGGAGTAAATAGAAATAAAGTAACTACATATTTGGAAGAACATGGTGTTCAAACAAGAAATCTTTTTGCAGGGAATTTAATAAAACATCCATGTTTTGATTCTTTAAGAGAAAAACAAGAAGGCTATCGTGTTGTAGGAAAATTGGAAAATACAGATAGAGTGATGAAGGATACTTTCTGGATAGGAGTATATCCAGGAATGACAGATGAAAAACTAAATTATATGATGAAAGAAATAAAGAAAAGTGTAAATTCTGAAAATTAAGAAAGTGAGATACATGAAAGTTTCTGATTATATTGTAAAATTTTTAATTGAAAAAGGAATAAAAGATGTTTTTGGTTATCCAGGTGGAATGGTAACAGATATTATGAACTCATTAGAAGAAAATAAAGACAAAATACAAGCACATATTTCTTACCATGAACAAGGAGCTGCCTTTGCAGCTTGTGGACTAGCGCAAGTAACACATAAGCCAGGCGTATGTTATGCAACAAGTGGACCTGGAGCGACCAATTTAATGACAGGAATTGCAAATGCTTACTTTGATTCGATTCCTTGCATTTTTTTAACAGGACAAGTAAATACTAGAGAGGCAAAAGGGGAGCTACTATGTAGGCAAAAAGGATTTCAAGAAACCGATATTGTTTCAATTGTAAAACCAATTACAAAATATGCTAAAAAAATTGAAACAGAGGATCAAATACAATATGAATTAGAAAAATCATATAATATTTGTATGGAAGGAAGACCTGGACCAGTTTTATTGGATATTCCAATTAATATACAAAAGCAAGAAATAGCAGTAGAAAAAGTAACATATTTTCAGGAAGAAAAAGACGAAGAAGAATTATTAAATATGATAAAAAAAATACAACAAGAATTACAAAAGGCAAAAAGACCTGTAATAATAGCAGGTAATGGAATTAATATTGCAAATTGTAAAAAAGAATTCAAGAATTTAGTAAAAAAATGGAAAGTCCCAGTGGTAACCAGCATGATTGCTATTGATTGTATAGAGACACAAAGCCCTTATTGCTATGGATTTATAGGTGCTTATGGGGAACGATATGCTAATATTATTGTAGAAAAAAGTGACCTTATAATATCCATTGGTTCTAGATTAGATGTAAGACAAACAGGACCAACTGATAAATTTGCACAAAAATCCAAATTAATTAGAATAGATATTGATTCACATGAACTAACAAACAAAATCAAAAAAGATGAAATGCAAATAAAAGGAGATATACGTGAAATTTTGCCACTGCTTGGACAATTAAAACCAAATAATACAGAAACTTGGCTTCAAGATTGTAAAAAAATAAAAGAACAATTACAAGAAACAGATAAAAGGGATTACCATCAATGGATTAGTGATTTAAGTAACTATATACCAGCAGAAAGTATTATAACAACCGATGTGGGGCAAAATCAAGTGTGGATTGCTCAATATTTTAAGGTAAAAGAAAATCAAAGAGTACTATTTTCTGGTGGACATGGAGCAATGGGGTATTCTTTGCCAGCTGCAATTGGCTCCTATTATGCAGATAAAAATAAAGTGATTGTTTCCATAAATGGAGACGGTGGCTTTCAAATGAATATTCAAGAATTACAATTTATAGCAAGAGAAAAGATACCAATTAAAATGATTATTTTTAATAACCACTCTTTAGGAATGATTCGTCATTTTCAAGAAATGTATTTTGATTCACATTATGTACAAACAGTAGAAAATACAGGATATCAAATACCAGATTTTTGTAAAATAGCAAACGCTTATGGAATTCGAAGTTGTTCTATTAAACAAAAGGAAGAACTAGCAACCATTAAAGAACTAATACTAAATAAAGAACCTATACTAATTAATATAGAATTCCCACAAATAACACATGTTTATCCAAAACTAGCTATGGGAAAGCCAGTATATAATCAAGACCCTTTGTTAGATCAAAAAATATTAGAAAATTTATTGAAAGAGAATGTAGAATAAAATGGAGAAAATATTAGAGAAATTAAAAATAAAAAATAAAGAAGAACTAATGAAATTAATAAAACAATTTATTAAATTTCGGATTGGTGGGAGTATCTAATACGATAATTAATTTGTTGATTTATTATCTACTAGTATTTTTAGGATGCTATTATATTATTGCTAATATAATAGGATTTTTGATTAGTGTTTTAAATGCTTATTATTGGAATAATAAATATGTATTTGCGAGAAATGAAAAAAATAATACACCAAAAAAATTACTAAAAGTTTATATTTCATATGGAAGTACATTTTTGTTGTCTAATATTTTATTGTATTTGATGGTAGATATTTGGCACGTTTCAGAATATATTGCACCAATTATTAATTTATGTATTACAATTCCTTTAAATTTTATATTAAATAAGCTATGGGCTTTTAAATAAATCAAGCAAAAAAGGAAGGAAAGATAAATGCAAAAAATAGTTATTACAGGTGCAACAGGAATGATAGGGACAAACTTAGTTAAGGAATTAGTCAAAAAAAATAAAAAAGTATTAGCAATTGTAAGACCAAATTCCCCTAAAATAAAAAATATTAAACATCCACTTGTAGAAATCATACAGGCAGATTTAAATGAATTACAAAATATAACTTCTTTTCCAGAAACATATGATACTTTTTTTCATTTGGGATGGGAAGGAGCTTTTGGAAATTCCAGAAATGACATAAACATGCAAATGAAAAATATATCCTATTCTTTAGAAGCGGTAAAACTAGCAAAAAGATTAGGTTGTAATACATTTATTGGAACTGGTTCACAAGCAGAGTATGGTAGAACAGAAGAAAAAATAAGACCCAATACATCGGTAAATCCAGAAACAGCTTATGGAATTGCAAAATATTGTAGTGGGAAAATGACTAAAATATTGGCAGACCAATTAGGAATGAAACATATTTGGACAAGGATATTGAGTGTTTATGGGCCATATGATAATGAGAGCACATTGATAATGTCTAGTATACGAGAAATGATAGAAAATCATCAATCACCAGAATACACAAAAGGCGAACAACTATGGGATTACCTATATGTAGAAGATGCTGCAAGAGCTTTATATTTGATTGGAGAAAAAGGGATAAATGGTTCTACCTATTGTATAGGCAGTGGTATATCAAAACCATTATATCAATACATAGAAGAAATTAGAAATCAGATTGATAAAAAAATACCACTAAAATTAGGAGCAAGAAAAGTTCCAAGAGAACAAATTATAAATTTACGTGCAGATATTTCTAATTTAACAAAAGATACTGGATTTATTCCTACAACTAATTTTCATGAAGGAATTCAAAAAACAATTCAATGGTATAGAAAAAATAAAGAATAACTAGAGTGTAGGGGTCGCCGCCCTCGGCGACCCAAAAATAGAATTGTCATATATTGGGAAAGTTGAAGAACAACATATTTTAAAAATAAATGAAATTTATAAAAATATATCAGTTGATTGTTATATAATTATGCCAAATTACATACGTTTTATAATTTACATCAAAAACAAAGGGTCGCCGAAGGCGGCGACCCCTACAATATCATTTATAATAAATTCTCTAAAAGGAATAATAACAAAGAAATTTAAATTTCCTATCTGGCAACGAAATTACTATGAATACATTATTAAAAATGAAAAGGGATATCTCAAAATTTTGGAAAATCCATTAAAATGGA
The DNA here is from genome assembly GCA_944390965.1 of uncultured Clostridia bacterium. Taxonomy (GTDB): domain Bacteria; phylum Bacillota; class Clostridia; order TANB77; family CAG-508; genus CALXRW01. The sequence continues at coordinate 20,523 of CALXRW010000004.1, read as the reverse complement.
AAGAAGACAAATATAAAAAGAGAGGTAAAAGACATGAAAAAAATCAGTATTGTTGTTCCTTGCTATAATGAAGAAGAAAATGTAGAGCCAATTAGTGAAGCAATTATAAGCGAAATCAATAAATTGCAAAATTATACTTATGAGCTAATTTTCATAGACAATTGTTCTACAGATAAAACAAGAGAAAAATTAATTCAATTATGTAATAAAAATAAAGACATAAAAGCTATTTTCAATGCTAAGAACTTTGGACAATTTAATTCCCCTTATTATGGATTGTTGCAGACGACAGGAGATTGTACCATGCTTATCTGTGCAGATTTCCAAGACCCTGTAGATATGATTCCTAAATTTATTCAAGAATGGGAAAATGGTTACAAAATCGTCATTGGGGTAAAAAATAAAAGTAAAGAAAACAGAATCATGTATTTTTTAAGATCATGTTATTATAAATTAATCAAAAAAATATCAGATACAGAACAAATTGAACATTTCACAGGATTTGGGTTATATGACAAAGATTTTATAGAAGTATTAAGAAAATTAGATGATCCTACGCCATTTTTAAGAGGAATTGTAGCAGAATTAGGCTTTCAAAGAAAAGAAATTCCATATGAACAACAAAAAAGAAGGGCAGGAAAAACACATAATAATTTTTATAAATTATATGATGCTGCTATGCTAAGTTTTACTTCTTATACCAAAATAGGACTAAGATTAGCTACATTCTTAGGCATTTTTGTTGGTATCATTAGTTTTATCATAGGAATTGTATATTTTATATTAAAATTGATTTATTGGGACCGATTTGCAGCAGGAATGGTTCCCGTTTTGATCGGAATGTTCTTTTTGGGCGCTTTACAATTATTCTTTATTGGATTTTTGGGAGAATATATACTGTCTATTAATACTAGAGTAATGAGAAGACCTCTAGTAGTGGAGGAAAAAAGAATTAATTTTTAAAAAGGATGATAATAAACATGGAAAAATATCAAAAAAATATCAAAGAATTTTTAACAGATGTTTCTTACATAGTTCCTGTTATTTTAATTGCAATATTAAGCTTTGGTTATGTTATCACACATGAATCGATTAATGTAGATACTTTATCAGCAGACAGATATTTTGAAAATGGAGAATTGATTGCACAGGGAAGAATAGGTGCAGTATTGATTCATAAAATTTTTGATATTATGGAATTTAATCCTTTTTTTGTAGATTTTATTGCAGTTATTTTTCTTGTATTATCGGCAATTACTTTTTGCATATTATTTAAAGAAATAACTAAAAACCAAATACCTAAAATAGCTTATCTTATCTTTTCTGGATTTTTTATTTCTTATCCATTAATACATGAAATATTTGTTTATACACCATCTAGCCTTAGTGTGGGATTAGGTTTTTTCTTAATTGCTATTTCTCTTATCTGTATGTACGAATTCATAACAACATTAAAAATTAGATATGTTGTAATAGCATGTTTTACTACATTTTTGGCAATTGGATTATATGAGTCATTTGCACCTGTTTATTTATGTGGAATGTTAATTACTTTTATTTTAGAAGGAATTTACCAAAAACAAGAAGTGAAATTCTTAGAATTATTTAAAAAAGGAATGATATATATTTTAGTCCTAGGTGTTGCTATAGGATTTTCGATTGTGATACCTAAAATATGCCAAAATATATATCAAATAGAGCCAAGCGAAAGGGCTGCTAAAACAATTCAATATGAAAAATTAGGAATAGAAAAGGGACTTAAAAACGTAAAAGATACCATTATTCTAAAATATGGAATTGCAGCCATATATTATTTGCCAATTACTATGTATGCTACTGCAATGATTACTTGTATCTTTTTTTTAGTAGCTTCTTTATGGAAAAAGAAAAAAAGATGGCTTAGCCTTTGTTACTTTGGATTAATCTTATCTACTATCATTTTATCAATTATACAAGGAGTGGCATCTCCTTATAGAACGTGCCAAGTATTTCCGCTTTTTGTTTCATGTATATTTTTATTACTAACATGTCAAGTAAAGAAAATAAAGGGACTAAAAGCGTTAAAAAATCTCATCATTTTTCTTTTCTTTATAATGATATTTTTCCAGGCAAAAGACCTACACAAATGGTTCTATTTGAATGAAAGAAGATATCAATATGAGAAAAACTTGGCAATTCAAGTAGGAGATGAACTAGAAAAAAATTATAATTTAGAGAAACCAGTAGTTTTTGCAATTGATAGAGATATACCAGAAGACATAAAAGAAGAAATTTATATACAAAATAATACATGGCAAGGGGAACAAGCCAAAAAGATGGCAGAAATATTTCATATCGAAACAAGCGGTTGGGGGAAAGGAAAATACTTATTAAAAATCAATGAAACTAATGTGGCATCTTATTTAACGTGGGCAGTAGAAGCTTTTGGAGAGCCAAATACAGAAGTGTTAAAGTTTTTTAGCTATTTAGGTTATGAATTAAAACAAGGAAATGTGGACATGTATTTAGAGGCAAGAGAGAACATGAAAAATCAACCAGCATTCCCAAAACAAGGCTCTATTATAGAAAGGGAAGAATATATTATAGTTCATTTGTAATGGGGAAATGAATTCTATATTAATAATGTAAAAGGGTTAGAAGCAAAAGATTTAAAAAATAAGTAGTTCTACTTAAAGAATAGGAGAATATATTATAGTAAATTCATATAATAAAGGATAAAAAAATGTTGAAATTGTGAAAACAAATTCAACATTTTTTAGAAAGTTGGGTTGGAAAATATTGTAATTATTTTTTGCTCAGATTTGCATCTTTGAAAGGAATGATATTAATCATGAAAAAACATATTATTTCTTTACTTGTGATAGTTCTAATATTATTTTCAGAAGTGGTTTATGCAGCAGAAGAGGAAAAAGAGACTGTAGATGTGGAAGAAATTGTAGAAGAAATAGAACAAGCATCAAGTACAAGTGTTGATACACCTAATATTAATTCAAGAGCAGCAATTGTAATAGAGAGAAATTCTCAAATTCCTATTTATGAAAAAAATAGCAATGAAAGAAGGAAAATGGCATCGACTACTAAAATTATGACATCTATTATTGTGGTAGAAAGAGGAAATTTAGAAGAAACAGTGATAGTATCTAAAAAAGCAGGAGGGACAGGAGGTTCTCGATTAGGGTTAAAAGCGGGAGATAAAGTAAAAGTAAAAGATTTACTATATGGATTGATGCTATGCTCTGGAAATGATGCAGCTGTTGCACTAGCAGAACATATTGGAGGAAGCGTGGAAAATTTTGCAGAACTGATGAACAAAAAAGCAGAAGAATTAGGATTAAAAAATACGCATTTTGTTACACCACATGGGTTAGACGAAGAAGAACATTATACAACTGCATATGAATTGGCTACTTTAACAAACTATGCTCTTAATATACCGGAAATTGCAAAAATTGTAAGAACAGAAAGGTATACGGTATGGATCAATGGTTATGCAAAAGAAATTCGAAATACCAACGAACTATTGGGATATTTAGATGGGGTATATGGAGTAAAAACTGGGTTTACGAATGGAGCAAATCGTTGTTTAGTAACTGCAGTAAAAAGGGGAGATTTAGATATTATTTGTGTTGTATTAGGAGCAGATACTAAAAAATATAGAACAAAAGATAGTATTCAATTAATTGAATATGCATTCAAGAATTATGAAATAGTACCCATGGAAGAATCAATAGAAAAAGCGTTTCATTATTGGAAGGCACAGAATGAAAAAAGAATAAAAGTCTTTAAAGGTATGCAAAGTTATCCAAACCTTGTATTAGATAAAATTCCTTATTCTATATATCCATTAAAAAAAGGTCAAAAAGATAAGGTAAAAATAGAGATAGAAAGTATAAAAGAAATAGAGGCACCTGTAGAGAAACAATTAGAAATAGGGAAACTTACAATAAAAGCAGAAGGAAAGGAATTATTTCAAGTAAATATTTTAACAGAAAATGAAATTGCAAGGAAAAATATATGGGATTATTTTAAAGAAAATATAATAACAATTACAAAGAATCCGTTATTAGACATATTTTAAATGTTAAATTATAATAAAATTTAAATTACCGATTCTAAGAAGAAAATACTAACTATGTAGAGGCTCGTCTTGACGAGCCCAGAAAAAGAAAATCAGCTCTTATTTCTCAATGAAAAATCTCGATGAAAATATTGCTATTTTTTTTTCTTTTTGATATACTATTTTATGTCGAAATAAAACAAGGAGTGAATCATTTTGAAAAAAGAGAAAAAAAACAAAGGAAAAAAGAAGAGAACAGGATTAAAAATCTTTTTAGTTCTATTATTAATTATTGGAATTGCAGGAGGCGTTTTTGCTTATAAAGTTTCTAGAAATGGTGGAGGTATGCAAGGAATTATTGCAACTACTTTGGGACATGATGAGGAAACAAAGAAGAATCTACCAGTTCTTACTTTCTTAGCTACAGGACAAAGCCAAAACTTAACAGATACGATTATATTGTGTACTTATAATCCACAAACAGGACAAGCATCTATGTTATCTATTCCAAGAGATACATTTATTGGTTCTAGCCCTTCTAGAGCAAATACATTTGATAAAATTAATGCATTATATCAATCATCACCAGAAGAACTACTAGAAGCTGTAAGTGAATTAACAGGATTAGAAGTTACAAACTATGTGAATATTGATACAAAAGCTTTAAGAGAATTAGTAGATACCATTGGTGGCGTAAATTTTGATGTACCAATTGATATGGACTATGATGATGCTGGACAGAAATTGCATATACATTTAAAAGCAGGTTACCAAAAATTAAATGGAGAACAAGCAGAAGGTGTAGTTAGATTCAGACATAATAATGATGGCTCTACATATCCAGAAGAATATGGAATGGAAGACCTAGGAAGAATGAAAACACAAAGGGCATTTATTGCAGCAACATTAAAACAAACCTTGCAAGCAAATAATGTACTAAAATTAGGCGAATTCTTAGAAATTGCCAATGAAAATGTAGAAACAAACATGGACGTAAATGTAATAAAAGATTATATTCCATATGCAGTATCTGTGGATATAGAAAGTATTCGAACAGAGACTTTGCCGGGAGAACCAAAGTTTTATAATGGACTTTCATTCTATGTTGTAGATGAAGAGGAAACAGAAGCTCTTGTACAAGAAATGTTTTTAGGAATTTCTGAAACTGAAGAAGAAACAGAAGGAGAAAGTGCTACACAATTAAAAATAGAAGTACTAAATGGAAGTGGAGATTCAGATAAGCTTTCAGAAGTAACAGAACTATTAAATAATAGTGGATATAATGTTACTAAAACTGGAGAAGTAACATCTACTGGTAGAACAACCATTATAAATCGTACGAATATTAGTGAAGAAAGGGCAAATGGTTTAAAAGAGACTTTGGGATTAGGAAACATGACAGTAGGAGAAAACAATTCTAATGTGGATTTTACAATTATCATTGGAAGAGATTATTAATAAAGTAAATGAAAAAGAAAGAGACTGTTTTATTTTAAACAGCCTCTTTTAATTTATATAGCATTTAAAAATTATTTTCTTCTATTTTTTCTTTTTTTCCTCTTTACAAATTTAGAAATAACAATTAAAATAAATATGATTAACAAAATTTGTAAAATCGTAAGGAAGAAAGATGACTTTTTAACTTCTGAACTTGCTAATAAATTTGTTTCATAAGAAATTCCTTCAACAACATATTCAATTGTACCAACAACTTCGCCTTCTTGAATAGGAGCTTTTAAATCTTCTTTCAATTTTATTTCTGGTAAAATAATTTTTTCATTATCATCTTTATTAATTAATACATTAATTTCATCTTCTACAACAAGAGTTAAATTTTTAGTATTTCTAGTTGCATTTTTTACTTCAATATCTTTTACAATATCGTTTTTTGCCTTTAATTTCCTAATATTATAATGATCAAACCCATAATCTAAAAGTGTTCTTGCATCTAAAAACCTTTCACTTAAACCACTTGATGTTTCTTCACCACCAAGAATCACACAAATAAATTCTAAACCATCTCTAGCAGCAGCACCTACTAAGCAATCTTTTGCGTAACTTGTAAAACCTGTTTTTACCCCAATTGCATTTTTATAATAATAATTATCTGCTCGGTTAGTATTATTTGGTACAATTAATTCATTTGTTGTAGTATATACACGGTCATCTTTATCGTATTTGTTTGTAGCAGGTAGAGAGTAACTTGTTTTGGACACAATAGACCTAAAAATTTCATTCTGCATAGCTGTTCTTGCAATAATAGCAAGGTCTGATGCTGTTGAATAATGATCTTCATCATGTAAGCCATATGGATTTGTAAAATGAGAATTGGTACAACCTAATTCATGAGCTTTCGTATTCATCATGGCTGCAAAACTATCCACAGAACCCGCAATATATTCTGCTAAGATATTGGCAGGAGTATTACCAGATGGAATTAACATTAAATTTAGTAATTGTTCAATCGTAAATTCTTCTCCTACTTCAATTGGCATGGTTGCATAACCGGGATGGGACATCCATGACGGCTTGGTAGCTTGCAACAGTCGTATCTTGTAAATTCTCACAATTTTCTAATACAATAATAGCAGTTAAAATTTTTGTTGTACTTGCTGGGTACATTTTTTCATTTGCATTATGTTCATATAATACTTTTCCTGTTTTGCTATCAATTAAAATAGATGAGGGTGCATATAAATTTAATTCTGTTTCATCTGCCTGTACAATAGTAGGAATAAAAATTAAGAAAAAAATAATAAAAAACAATAATGTCTTTTTCATTTGCAACTCCTTATGATTAAAATTAAATTAAATATACATTAAATTACGACAAAATTCAATATTTTAGGAGGGATTTTTTATGATAAATTTTAGTAAAGAACAAAAAATAATCATTGGACTAATTGGTATTATTATCATATCCATTATCATTTATTATATGACACAAAAAATAGGAAATGACGAGGTTGTCATCGAAAATACGGAAAGTACAGAGATGGAGGAAGAAATAGAGGAAGAAAAAATTGCTATCCATATGACAGGCTGTGTTAAAAATCCTGGGATTATAGAATTAGAAGAAGGAGCAAGAATAGATGATGCAATTCAATTGGCTGGAGGACTAACAGAAGAAGCGGATTTAACAAATGTAAATTTAGCTTATAAAGTAGAAGATGGACAGAAAATTTACATTCCCAGTATTCATGATATAGAAGAAAAAGAAATTATACAAGAAAATCAAGAAGAAATTTTTGGTAAAGAAAACGAAACAGGGAAAGTGAATATTAATACTGCAAAACAAACAGAATTAGAAACTTTACCAGGTATAGGACCTACCATTGCACTTAGGATTATAGAATACAGAAAAGAAAATGGAGAATTTACAGATATAGAAGAGCTAAAAGAGATAGAAGGAATAGGAGAAGCCAAGTGGGAGCAAATAAAAGATTTTGTCGAAATTTAAAAATTAAGTTGAATGAGAAAATTTATATGATATACTTAAAATATGATAAGAAAAAGGAGGATTTCTATGCCATATCAGAAAAAGACTATTTTAGCTATATTACAAGAACTAAACAATACCATATATTTGCCAGCAATTCAAAGAAAATATGTATGGAAAGAAGAACAAATGGAAAAATTAATGGATTCACTGTTATTAGGATATCCAATAGGAACTTTTTTATTTTGGAAAGTTCCTGGTAAAGTAATTAATGATAAAGGATATTCCTTATATGAATTTATAAAAAACTATCATGAAAGAGATTGTGCGATAAATCCGCATGCTCCAAAGCCAATAACCAAAGAAAAGATTCATGCTGTTCTTGATGGACAACAAAGATTAACGACGCTTTTTATTGCTTTACAGGGCACTTTAGCAATGAAAATGCCGATGAAAAGATGGGATAATGATAATGCTTTTCCCAAAAAGGAATTATATTTTAATTTAAAAAGCCAAAAAAGAAATGAAGAAGAGGAAATAACTTATGAATTTAAATTTTTAAAAGAAGAAGACATCCAAAAAGACGAATCAAAACTTTGGTTTAAAACAAAAGATATTTTAACCATAAAAACGGAAGTAGAATTAATGCAGTTTATTATAAAAAATAAATGGGAAAATGATAATCTAATCGTAAAAAATATTTCAACATTATATAAATATTTAGTGGTAGATGAGATTATTAATTATTTTGAAATTGAAAGAGATTCTATCGATGAAGTATTAGATATATTTGTAAGGGTAAATAGTGGAGGAACAGTACTTTCTAAAACAGATTTATTATTTTCTACCATTGTATCTCATTGGGATAATGCAAGGGAAAAAATAGAAGAATTATTAAAAACCATAAACAAATATGGAGAAGGATATCGCTTTGATAATGATTTTATTATGAGAACATGCCTATTTCTATTAGATTTTTCCATTTATTTAAAAGTAGAAACATTTAAAAAAGACAATGTATTTAAGATAAAGGAACGTTTTGAGGACATCAAAGCTGCTATTATAACAATGGTTGGATTTTTAGATGAATGGGGATTTCGTTCTGAAAATATCATTTCATATAATGCTACAATTCCTATTGTGTATTACATATTTATGGGGGGAAAATTAGACAATAAAAGTAAAGACGAACTAAGAAAATATTATATTATTGCACAATTAAAGCAGATTTTTGGTACAGCAAGTAATACAGCTTTAAACAATATTAGAGATATTATGAAAGGGAAAACAGATAAGTTTGAAATGGCCGAATTGCAGAGCTTAAGGTTTGTAGGAGATAGAACATTTCAATTTGATGAAGAAGAAATAGATGCCCTATTTGATTTAGAAAAAGGTGCTTATACTTTTATGGTGTTAACACTATTGTATCCTAATTTAAAATTTGCAATGCAAACTTTTCATCAAGATCACATGCATCCTTATAATGACTTTAAAGATGGAAATTTAGAAGAAAAGAAAATTCCAAAAGAAAAATGGGAAAAATGGAAAACAGATAGAAATAAATTAGCAAATCTTCAACTTTTAGAAGGAAAAGAAAATGAAAGCAAAAATGATACACCTCTAGCAGACTGGTTAAAAATAAAAGAAAATAGAGAAAACGTAAAATATCTTCCTGAAAATATATCCTATGATTTGAAAGATTTTGAAACTTTTATGGAAAAACGAAAAGAATTGATGAAAGAAGAACTAAAAAAGATATTGCTAAGTAAATAAGCACTATGTTAAATAATTAAGGAGGAAAAAAATTCGTAGTAAAGTGCAAAAATAATAGGCTTAAGATGGGCGTCTCTTAAGCCTATTAAATGCATAGTTATTCTTCTAGTTTTCGTATTTCCAATTTTGTTACATCATCGAAAGTTAAATAATCTTCACCATAATTTATTATTCTTATTTTGTTTAATCTTTCTACTAATTTTTTTGCTTCCTCTGCTTCTTGGATTAGTTCGCTATTTTTGGTTCTTTTAATAAATGAAGTTATTTTTTTTGGTATTTCTTTTTCAAAAAACAAAGCCCTCAAAAGTAATAAAATTAGTTCCTCATATAATAATTTTTCATCATCCTGATCATAAAAATTTTTAGATAATTCTACTAATTCATTTTGATCGATTAATATTGTATGCATATTTTTTATATCAGAGTATTTGCTTGCATATGTAGTAATATATAGGATATTGTCATCTCTACTCTCTTTTAAAGTATTTATATATTCTACATATCTACATAAATATCCATTTTCTATTAATCTGAAAAAGATAAGTTTTGAAAGAATATTGAATTTATTGCTATTATGATATGTTTTTTCATACTCTTCTTCTAAAGGATATATTTTTGAACCAACATCGTTAACATCTTTTTCTACTTCCAATAATACGTTTTCAGGGATTATTTTCTTTTTTAATTCAAAAACCTTATATATGATGTATGCGATAAGGAAATTTGGAGAATCAAACTTTTTAGGTTCATTTTTTAGTAATGTATCTTTTAGGTAGTCAATTCCTTCTAACATATACTTTTTATTAAATAAATTTCCAGGATATAAATATCCAAAGGTTAAGCAACTTTCAGCATAGCGGAAAAAGAATTCTTCAATATATCTATGATAATCTATATTTAACTTATCCATTTTGATATAAACCTCAGCAACATCTTTCGCATATTTCTCGAATTCATCTTCATACACTTTAAAACTATGAGAATAGTAAAAATAATCTCTATAAGATTGTAATGCTCTATGAATGAGAAATAACATATTATGAAAAGTATTTTTCGCCTCTTTGTCTATATGAATTTCAGTATATTTATCTAAAAACAAATGCATATAGGAGATCATTTTTTGAAAGTTGTGATATCTTTTTTCTTCTGTAGTTTTCTGAGCGATTTCTCTTACTTCATTAGCATCTTTGATACCACTAAAAATTTCACAAGCAGTATTTATGGTTCTCTCATTATAAAGACCAAAAGTAGTAATCAATTCATCCATCTGGTTAAAAATATCATCATTATTTTGGCTGTCTAATGTAATATTCATTTTTAATAAACTTGCTTTAACTTTTAAAACAAAACTAGAATCTTTTCCATATATTTCAGAATATCTTTCATATAACTCAACTAAAAGTTCTTTTACTTTTGCCCTGACCATGTCAAATGGATTATTTAAGGTTAAATCAAAACCATGCTCATATTCTAACAATAAATGATAATAACTATCGATTAAATCCATATCTGTTGTTTCTAAGATGGCATCTTTTATTGAAACAACATAATCAAATAATTTAACAAGATTTACCTCAAAATAACTGCAGATGGATGGTAATTTTACTAATTTTTTTACGATTTTCCCTGTCAATAAGCTAGGATTTTTCTCTAAAGTTTCTATGATTAAGTTTACATTTCTATAAACATATCTACATGCCTGATTTTCGCTACCTAAATCACTATACCATGTATACATTTGTGAAATAGCCATGCACATAACTTCTATATATAATCTACTTATATGTCTTGGATGAAAATCATCCATTTTCTTAATAAATTCTATATAGTCTATTCCGCATAATAGTTTTAAGTAGTGAACATCATCTTGCATATTATACTTTTCTAGAATCTCTTTTAAATTACTAACAATTGTGTTTTCACGTTTATATAATGACCAATTAATAGGTGTTTTTTCTATAAAATCTAAAATAGGGTATAAAGCTCTTTTATCTCCTTGACCATAGACATTAGCTAATTGCTGGTAGGCATCTAAAATAATATTTTTCCCATTATGATAATAAAAGAATTTTTCTCTATGTTCTTCATCCTCACAGTTAATTCTATATTTAGTTGCCAATTTAATATAGCCTGGTATATTTCTATATTGAGAGAAACTTTGTAGCATTTCTTCTATACCATCACTAAAAAAAACTTTCTGATAGGTTTGTTCATAATCTTCTATCTTTTCCAACAAATAAGCTATTTTATCTTCGAATTCCTTTTGGCTTTTGCTAGAAAAAACGTTTTGTAGGGTAGAAGAGATTAATTTTACATATTTTTTTTGAGAATCATAAAAGTTTAATTGAACTCTTTCTTTTCTTGGTTCTATATTAGAACTATTTTCATTTGCTATTTTTACTTTTTTAATTTCTTTTACTTTTTCATCTATTTCGCTTTGGTAGATATTTGTATATTTTTCTTTTTCAATTTTACTTGCATTTGCTATTGTAATATCCCTAACTGTTTCATGCATTTTATACTTACCATTTTCACTTGTGATAAAGGAAAAATCTTTTATTTTATGATATAAAGCTGGTGAAAAAAAGCCTAACATTTTTATAGAAATTTCACTAATGGTATCATCTGTCCATTCTCCAACAAAAGCAAGCATAGTCGTAAAATCTCTTTCTGTATCATTCATATAAATTAAAAATCTTTTAATTAAAGAAGTAGTATCTTCTCCAAAATCATTAATAGTAGGTTCATTTCCTTTTTCTTTCACTTTTACAAAAGTATCTACACACATATCCAAATATATGGGTGTTCCATGTGTTAAATTATATATTTGATGAATGAGTTCTTCATTTACGATTCCTGCTACTTTTAGAAAGTGTGAAGCATCTGTATAAGATAGTGTTCCTAACAAATGCTGCTCTAAAGTCCCTTCCCAGCTTTCATCCATATCTTGCCACTTTAATTTTTCTCTTCCGGCGATTACCCAAAGAACATTAGGAACTCTACAGATTAATCCTTCATCAGACCTTAACCATAAATCATTTTTCAACACATCACCAACTTGAGTTAACTCATTTACCAATTTTTCATAGGTATCTATAAAAAATACAAAAGGGACAGTTTCCTTTTTTAAATTTTCTTTTAAATCAATGGAAAAATAATATGCTAAATGTTCCTTAATTTCCTCAGCAGAAGAATTTTCAATTTCTAATAATCTCTGTCTTAGTTTATGATTCTTAAGTCTTTCTTGTATTAAATTTTTACCAGTATCGGCATAATAAATTACTTTTGCAAATGTGCCTATTAAAGGAATATCACTAATTACGTCCTTTAAAAATCCAAGTTCTTTATTATCATCAAAAATGCTATTTAACTCGGGCTTGGTTGCTGTTTTTCCCATTTTTGTTTCATAAACATAAGTAACCAAATCAAAAATGGGAAACGAAAATTTATATCTTTCTTTTAAATCTTGCCTAATTACTTTTAATATATCTAATAAATTATTATTTAACTCTGTTAGCCTTTCAAAATCAAGGAATTCGGTTTTACTATTGGGAGCTTTTTCTTTTAGTTCTTCATTTAATTTATGTAATAGAGAACTTTTCCCAATTCCTCCAAAACCATAATAAGAAATTACCTGAATAGGATTTGCCTCATTCATTTCATTTGACATTTTAGTGTATTTGTCCCAAAAAACTTTCCTTGGCTCTTCTCTATCTGTAAATTCTTTTGTTGCCTTTAACTGTAAGATTGGCTCATCTTCTTCTATAAATTTAGGCATAACATCCTCCTTTAAGATTACGATTGAAAAACTTTGTAAAATATGAATATAAAAGCATGTTGTATTGTTATTAATTATAAAAAAGAAAAGAAAAAAATGCAAGAGGGAATGAATTGTATACATATAATTACAGTACTTTACTTTTTATAATATTTTTGATATTATACAGTTATAAAATAGAAGGAGGTAAACATTATGAATTGTAAAGGATGCAACTCAACAATTTATAAATGCTCTAAATGTGGCGCAACAGGTTGTAACGGAGGACATAATACGAATTGTAGTAATAAAAACTTTAAAGGCAATGTATGTTTAACTTGTGGAGCTCTTAATTCCGCAAAGCCTCTATAATATTTAAAACTTTTACTATATAAGGTATTTTGCCTTATATAGTTTTTAACTTTATAGGAAATTGCATTTCCTATTAGATAAAAGTCGCTACGCTCCAATGGTGCACACAAATTTCATTTCATGAAATTTGGCGCGCGAACAATGACGCGAGAGTCGAAATGTTATAAACAATGCAAATGTTTAAATAGCTCGCTATTGTTCTTGCAGAAGTAAAAAAGATAGGAGATGATAGAAATGTCATATGGAAAAGATGGTACATATTATAAAGATTGGAAAGAAATGAAAAGAGCTGACGAAAGGTGGCTACAACAAGACAAACAAAATAAGTTAATACAGGAACAAAATAAAATGAAAGCAAAAGAATTGGAAATGAGAAAAAAAGAAAACAAACTATTGCAAGAACAAAACAAATTAATGAAACAACAAGAGGAAGAACAACGCCGACAATATGAAGAACAAAAAAGGCACAATCAGGAAATTGAAATGCAAAAGAGCATGTTTGAACAATTTCAACAAGAAACGAATTTGAACGAAATGGATGATGATAGCAATAATAACAATACCAATGAAGTAACAGTACAACAATTTAATATGAGTAAAGAAAATATAGATGCATATATAGATAGAGGCATGATGTGTTTGGAAGATGAAGAATATGAAAAAGCAAATAAATTTTTTGAGATGGTTCTAGACATAGAACCCAAAACGGCCCAAGCACATTTAGGCAAATTTCTTGCTAGTTATAATGTAAGTTCATTAAATGATCTGCAAGACAAAGCAATTTTTGACCTAGAAGACTCAAAAGATTTTATGAGAGCATTAAAGTATTCAGAGGGTGAAAATAAGGAATTGTTGCAAAAGTTCTTAGAAAGTAATAAGGTTAGAATTGAAAAGCTAGAAAAAGAGGAAAAAGAAAACAGCAAAAAAATCCAAGAATTATGCAAAAAATTGGAAGAAAACTACCAAAATATGCAAAAAGAAAATCTTGAAATAGTACAAGAACTATTTTATCAGCTACAAGAAGAAATACAAAAAAATGAAAAAGAAAAACACGGATTAGAAATGGAGATAGTAGAACTCGAAGGAAAACTTAAGTCATTAGGGTTTTTTAAGGCGAAAGAAAAAGAAAGTGTAAAAAACGAAATAGAAAATAAAAAATCAGATATTTTAAAAATAAAGGAAACAGAGAAAAAAAGAAAAGAAGAGTATAAAAAAGAAATTAAAAATCTATGTGAACAGGAAAAAAATTTGATAAAAGAGTTGGAAGAAAGAGCGAATGACCCTATCATGGGAGAACAGATAAAATTGACATTACAAAATTTAGGAGTAGAAAATGAGGGGGAAGAAGATCTAAGTTTAGATGAAGCGATAGAATTAGTAATAAAAAGTGGAGAGGCTTCAACAGCATTTATACAAAGAAGACTAAAAATTGGATATACGAGAGCTCGGAAGAATCGTAGATCAAATGGAATTTAAAGGAATTATATCAGGATGGGAAGGATCTAAACCAAGGAAAGTATTAATAACAAAAGAAAGATGGGAAGAAATGAAAGAAGAAAAAAAATATGGTAGATTTTACGAGATGATAAAAAAATTAGATAAAATATAAATTATGAATAAGGAGTAACCATATAATGTCAGCGGTAGAATTAGAGATAGGAAAAATACTTGAAAGTAAATATGAGTGTTTTATGTATTTAAAACCCCTAATGTCAGAAGAAAACTTCAAGCTAATAAATAAGACAACAAATGACATTCCTTTAAGTAAAATAAATCATTTATTAAACCAATATAACTATGTTTGGGTCAATATAATGGACGAATTCAATTATCGAAATATACAGGAAAATTACAAATATTGGATAGTAGAAGAAGATTATCATACGCCACTTAATATATTAAAAACGAGCTCCGAAAAAGTATCTTTTCTATTTATAAAGAGGAATACGGGGTATGAGTTTTTGGGAATATATCAAATGATAAAAAGAATAAAAAAAGAGGATGAAACATATAGATTTCAAAATATTTTCCAAAGAGTGGAACAAAATGTGTTTTTATTAAATGAGTCAATATTAAAAAATATAATTGAAGAAAATAGTAAAAAAATTATTATAGAATGTACAAAAGATAAAGAAAAACTGAAACAATTATTAGATGCTAATATAGAGTTATTTCAATATTTACCAGATGATTTGAAGAATCGTGAGGATTTTTTACTTGAAACAGCTAACAAGCCATATGGAGATAATATTAAATATGCGGGAATACAGATACGAAAAAACAAAGAATTTGCCAAAAAGTTTTTGAAAGAAAATGGATATGCATTACAATACTTTTCTGATGCAATAAAAGATGATGTAGAAATATGTAGAATTGCTTGTAACTTAGGTTATTATTATGCAAGTGAAAATATCCGTAAAAATAAGCAATTAGCATTAGAAGTATTTGTACCATTTCATATGAGAGTGATTAATAAAGAATTAAGGAAAGATAAAGATATTATACAAGCATATTGGAAAGAAATAGCAAATCTTATGAATGAAGACATTGACTACATAAATACCTGCTCTATAATAGGTGTAGATGACTTGGGTAATGAAATAATTGATGAATTTTTAGAGAACGAACAAAAAAGACATACTGCCGAAAGAGTACTACAATATGAAGAACAAACAGAACTAATACAATTTATCAAAACAAATAAAACCAAACATAATGAATATTTTAATACTTATGATTTTGATAAGCAACTTTTTGATAAAAAATATAGAAACAGATTAATTGTTTTAATTGGTAAAGAGGAAAATCCTATTAGTAAAAATATAAAAGAAGAATATCGACATGATAAAGAAAATACTAGGACTCATTTTGTAGAAATATATACACAAGACTTAGAAACCGACAATACAAGATTAATTACAATGGATAAAGAGCAAATATTAGATTTATTAAGAATAATTGCCTATGCAACATCCAATGATGATAAATTACCTCAAAATGATGGACTACATGATATAAAACATTTGCTAATGAATGAATTGAAGAACAGCAAAATAAAAACATATAAATTGAAAACTACAATAAATGAACTCAAAAAAGAAATTGACAAAATTCCAAAGGAATATATAAATAAAAGTATCATGATACAACTGATCTGTAATGATGAATATGACGAATATACTTGTATGCAAATATGTAATATGATATTTGAGAAAATAAATAATGGAAAAATGGTTCATCATGCTAGCCACATATGTAATATAGAACATATTGAAATCATAATTTTAATAAAAGAAAATTAGAGGGATAATTGCAAGTTATTCAATAAAAAAACACATCTGTAAACATTTGCACTGTTTTGATGTGGTTTCTCCATTCCTATTTTTATTTTACTACGAAAATATATAAATGGTAAAATTAAATTACCGGTTTTGAAAAGTCTTGACAAAAAGGAAGCAATCATATAAGATAAAAAAGAACAAAAATAATATGTAAATAAAAATGAAAAAACTTAGCATGTAGAAATGTTCAAAAGAAACAAAAAATATTGGATATGGTGAAGATATTGACAAAAGAATAAAAAGTATTGACAAGGAAAAGATGTTAAAGTATCATGTTAATTAAGAAAAGAGACAAAAGGAGATATAAGGAAATGAACAAAAGAGGAAACCGTTGGGAGAGTAACACACACACACACACACACGATATAATTTAATAAAAAAGGAAATAAATCGGAACTATCCATTTCGAATGTAATTATTATGCTCGAGATGGGTAGTCTTTTTATGTTTAATGAATAATACATAAAAATATATTTTGCACGAAAATTATTCATTATTAATTATTCACTATTCATTAATGATATATGTAGGGGCTCGTCTTGACGAGCCCGAGAAAAGGGAAAATATAAAATAAACGGAGGAAAAGTAAAAATGGAGAAAAAACAAAAAAGAAGAAAAGAAAAAGGAATCACTCTAGTTGCATTAGTAGTAACTATTATTGTATTGATTATATTAGCAGGCATAACATTAAGCATTGTGATAGATGAAAATGGGATAATTTTAAAAGCGGAAGAAGCAAAGAACGAAACAAAACAAGCACAAGAAGATGAAAAAAATACGCTGGGGAAGGCAGAAGATATGATAAATGAATATTTAACTGGAATAACAGTAGAACAAGTAACAGATAAAAATCCTGGAACATTAGAAGCTGATGGGGCAGATGTATATGTAATAAATAGCATAGAAGATTTAGTTTTTTTTGCATATGATGTAAGAATGGGAAATACCTACCAAAATAAAACAGTAAAATTAGGATTAAGTTTAGATTTTAATTCCACAAAATCATATGTAGATGCTTATAGAACAGATTATGGAGAATATGGATATGACGGAGAATTAAAAACATTATTAACGTCAGGAGAAGGATTTAAACCAATTGGAAATGCATCCGACGAAGTAGGTTCAAATAGCTTTTCAGGTATATTTAACGGACAAGAGAATCAAATAAAAAACCTTTATATAGATGAAAAAGATGAAACAGATGGAAAACTTGGCTTTTTTTCAGTTAACTATGGAAATATAGAGAATTTAAATTTAGTAGATGTAAATATAACAAGATATGAAGAAATTGCTAGTTTGACGGGGGGATTAGTGGGACAAAATAGAGCTGATACTGTCATTAGAAATTGTGGAATTTCAGGAAGTATTAAAATAAAGGGACCAGGGTCCGGTGCAGGATTAGTAGGACATAATATGGGGGAAATCGAGAATTGCTATAATTTAGCTGATGTAACATTAGAAACAGAAATTTTGGAGGGTGCTGTAATAGCAGGAATTTCAAATACAACAACAGGTCCTATATATAGATGTTTTAATGCGGGAAATTTAGAATTTATAGCAAATGATTTATCTACATTACAAAGTACTATTATTGATATAGGAGGAATTTCAAGTTATAGTCAGAATGCAATACAAGAATGTTATAATTTGGGAAGCATATATACGAAAATTTTAGCAAATGAAGAACGAGAGACACATATTCGTGTGGGGGGGATTTGTGGTAATGCAGAATCAACGATTTCAAACTGCTATAATAGAGGGGAAATCGAAGTAAATTCTAGTAAAGCAACTTTATATATTGGAGGAATAAGAGGTACAGGAACTAATGCTAATGAAAATTATGTTGAAAATTGCTACAATATTGGAGATATAAAATTCAACTGCGAAGGAGATTTATATACTGGTGGGGTTTCTGGCGTAAATGGAAATATAGCTAACTGCTATTATTTAAACCAAAGTGATTACACAAATGCAGAAAGCGGAGTAATAAAGACGGAAAGTGAAATGAAAGAGGATAGTTTTGTAGAACAATTAAATGAGAAAAATCAAATGACTATCTGGAAGAAAGATACACTCCAAATAAACAATGGTTATCCAATATTTATTTGGCAATAAAATAAAAATATTGCAATATACTAACAAAAAACAAGGTATCTTTCAACCTTGTTTTTATTTGTTTGGTTGCGGGAAGTGTACAAGAAAATAGTATAATTTTATAAAAATGAGACATAATATTAACAAAAAACGTGTATACACACAAAAAAAGTAAAAACACAATTGACTTATCTTATTTTTTAAGTTATACTTTTAACAAAAAGTGTGTATACACACAAAAAAAGTAAATGGAGGCATGAAATGGAAATAGCTAGGGATTTATATTTAACAAAATTAAAAAATAAAAAGAATAATAAACTAATTAAAATTATTACAGGACTTAGAAGAAGCGGGAAGTCATATTTACTTGATCCAATATTTAAAAATTCATTGATAGCTGATGGAGTAAGAGAAGATCACATTATAAAAATTGATTTAGATTCTATCGAAAATAGAGAATTAACAACAGATGGATTAAATTTATATAAATATATTATGAATAAAATTAAAGATAATGAAATGTACTATATTCTCCTTGATGAAATTCAAAAGGTAGAAGAGTTTGAGAGTGTATTAAATAGTTTTTTAAGAAAAAATAATTTAGATGTATATGTAACAGGAAGCAATTCAAAATTCCTTTCTACAGACATTATTACAGAATTTAGAGGTAGAGGAGATGAAATTAGAGTTTATCCTCTTTCATTTTCTGAATTTTATAATACATACGAGGACAAAAGAAGAGCATTAAAAGATTATATGACTTATGGAGGAATGCCATATACATTGTATTTAAAAGATTCAGAAGAGAAAAGTCAATATCTAAATGATTTATTTAAAAACACTTACTTAAATGATATTATTGAAAGAAATAAAATACAAAGAGAAGACCTATTAGAAATTATTATTAATATGTTATCTTCATCAGTAGGTTCTTTAACAAATCCAAAAAAATTGTACGATACATTTATAAGCAATGGATATACAGATATAAATAGAAATACAATAAATTCGTATATGAATTATTTACAAGATGCGTTTTTAATAAATAAAGTAGAAAGATATGATATAAAAGGGAAAAAATATATTACAACACCTTCTAAATATTATTTTACAGATATAGGGTTGAGAAATGCAAGATTAAATTTTAGACAACAAGAAGAAGATCATTTGATGGAAAATATAATTTATAATGAATTGTTAGTCAGAGGATATAATGTTGATGTAGGAGTAATTGAACGATTTGAAAAAGATAGTACAGATAAAACAATAAGAAAACAATTGGAAGTGGATTTTGTCTGCAATCAATCAAGTAAAAGATATTATATTCAATCTGCGTTTGCAATACCAAATAAAGAAAAAATGGAACAAGAACAGAAATCCTTGATTAATATAGATGATAGTTTTAAAAAAATAATTGTTGTTAAAGATGATATAAATCTTTGGAGAAATGAAGAAGGAATTTTAATAATAAGTTTAGAAGAATTTTTGTTAAATCCAAATAGTTTAGATTTATAATTATTCTTACAAATATTTATTACAATTTATAGAATTAGACATATTAGTGCGTTTTATAAAATATTTTAAAATAAAAAAAGAGACCCAATGCCTCAGATTTGGTTGCGGGGAGTGTGCAAGAAGATTGGTATATTGCACATTTCAGCACTTATTGGGGGCAATAATGGTAAAATAA
>CALXRW010000003.1 GCA_944390965.1 uncultured Clostridia bacterium | reverse complement strand
TCTGTTGTTCTGAAATAGAATTGTGGTCTATATCCATTGAAGAATGGTGTATGACGTCCACCTTCTTCTTTTGTTAGGATATATACTTCTGATTTGAATTTTGTATGTGGATTAATTGTTCCTGGTTTTGCTAATACTTGACCTCTTTCAATGTCTTTTCTATCAATACCTCTTAAAAGAACACCGATGTTGTCTCCAGCTTCTGCTTGGTCTAATAATTTTCTAAACATTTCTACACCAGTTACAACTGATTTTTTTCTTTCTTTAGATAGTCCAACGATTTCAACTTCGTCTTGAACTTTTACAGTTCCTCTTTCTACTCTACCTGTTGCAACAGTTCCTCTACCTGTAATAGTAAATACGTCTTCAACTGGCATTAAGAATGGTTGATCTGTTGGTCTTTCAGGTGTTGGGATATAAGAATCTACGGCATCCATTAATTCTTTCATGCAAGCATATTCTGGTGCATTTGGATCTGTAGATGTACTCTCTAGTACTTTTAATGATGATCCTTTTATAATTGGAATTTCGTCTCCAGGGAATTCATATTTGTTAAGTAAGTCTCTTACTTCCATTTCAACTAATTCTAATAATTCTGGATCGTCTACCATATCACATTTGTTTAGGTAAACAACTATATATTTAACACCAACTTGTCTTGCTAGTAAGATGTGTTCTCTTGTTTGAGGCATTGGACCATCAGCAGCAGATACTACTAAGATAGCTCCATCCATTTGTGCAGCACCTGTAATCATGTTTTTTACATAGTCGGCATGTCCTGGGCAGTCAACGTGTGCATAATGTCTTTTTTCTGTTTCATATTCAACGTGTGCTGTATTAATTGTGATTCCTCTTGCTTTTTCTTCTGGAGCACCGTCAATTTGATCATATGCTGTATATTGTGCCTTTCCTAATAATCCTAACCATTTTGTAATAGCTGCTGTTGTTGTTGTTTTACCATGGTCAACGTGACCAATAGTACCAATGTTAACGTGTGGCTTTGTTCTTTCAAATTTTGCTTTAGCCATTTTTTAATTCCTCCTTTTTACTAGAAATTAGAAATTACTTTTAAGTCTCCGTTTTTCTAACTTCTAATGTCTAATTTATTTTTTAAAATTAAAAACTTGTTTAATATATTTAGCATTGATATTTTATACTAGTTTTATAAAAAAATCAAGCTTTTTTTAGGATTTTATTCTTCTTTCTTTCCTCTTGATGCAACAATTGTTTCTAAGATAGATTTTGGTACTTCTTCATAATGAGAAGGTTCCATAGCGTAAGTTCCTCTACCCTGTGTTTTAGAACGTAAATCTGTTGCATATCCAAACATTTCTGATAATGGAATAAATGCTCTTATAATTTGGTTTCCATTTCTTGCTTCCATTCCTTCCATTCTTCCACGTCTAGAGTTTACATCTCCAATAACGTCTCCCATGTACTCTTCTGGAACAGTAATTTCCACTTTCATAATTGGCTCTAAAATAACAGATTTTCCTTTTTTACATCCTTCTTTGAATGCCATAGAACCTGCAATTTTGAATGCCATTTCTGATGAGTCAACTTCATGGTAAGAACCATCTACTAAAGTTGCTTTAAAGTCGATAACTGGGTATCCAGCTAACACTCCACTTTCAGCAGCTTCTCTAATTCCTTCTTCTACTGGTTTAATATATTCTTTTGGAACAACACCACCAACGATTTTGCTCTCAAATTTAATACCAGAACCTGGCTCTAATGGTTCCATTTCTAGCCAAACGTGTCCATATTGTCCACGTCCACCAGATTGACGAATGAATTTACCTTCAACTCTTACTGGGTTGCGAATTGTTTCTTTATAAGCAACTTGTGGTTGACCAACATTTGCTTCTACTTTGAACTCTCTTTTTAATCTATCTACAATAATGTCTAGATGTAATTCTCCCATACCTGCAATAACGGTTTGACCTGTTTCATGATTCGTATATGTTTTGAAAGTTGGGTCTTCTTCTGCTAATTTTGCAAGTGCGATTCCCATTTTTTCTTGTGCTACTTTATCTTTAGGTTCAATTGCAATATCAATAACTGGCTCTGGGAATTCCATAGATTCTAGAATAACTGGTGCAACTGGATCACATAAAGTATCTCCAGTTGTTACTTCTTTAAGGCCTACTGCTGCTGCAATATCTCCAGAATATACTTTTTCAATATCTTCTCTATGATTAGAATGCATCTGTAAGATTCTACCAATTCTTTCTTTTTTGTCTTTATTGCTGTTTAGTACAGTAGAACCAGCATCTAATGTTCCAGAGTAAACTCTAAAGAAACACAATTTTCCAACAAATGGATCTGTTGCAATTTTAAATGCTAATGCAGCAAAAGGTTCATTATCACCTGTTTTTCTTTCTACTTCATTTCCATCTAAATCTACACCTTTAATATGTGGTACATCTAATGGAGATGGCATAAAGTCAATAATTGCATTTAATAATTCTTGAACACCTTTATTTTTATATGAAGAACCACAGCAAACTGGTACTACTTTATTAGCCAAAGTTCCAATTCTTAAGCCTTTTTTAATTTCTTGTTCTGTTAATTCTTCTCCTTCAAGATATTTCATCATTAATTCGTCATCTTGTTCTGCCGCAGCTTCAACCATTTGACTTCTATATTTGTTAGCCATTTCTAACATATCTTCAGGAATGTCTGTTTCTTCAATTTCTTTTCCTAAATCGTCTTTATGAATAAATGCTCTCATTTTTATTAAATCTACAATACCTTTAAAAGTATCTTCTGCTCCAATTGGTAATTGAATTGGAACTGCATTGGCATTTAATCTTGTTTTCATTTGCTCAACGCAATTTAAGAAATTAGCACCTGTAATATCCATTTTATTTACATATGCCATTCTTGGTACATGATATTTATCTGCTTGTCTCCAAACAGTTTCTGATTGTGGTTGTACACCACCTTTTGCGCAAAATACAGTAACAGAACCATCAAGCACTCTTAATGATCTCTCTACTTCAACAGTAAAATCTACGTGTCCTGGTGTATCAATGATATTAATTCTATGATTTAACCAAAAGCATGTTGTAGCAGCAGAAGTAATTGTGATACCTCTTTCCTGTTCCTGTTCCATCCAGTCCATTGTAGCGGCACCCTCATGAACTTCTCCAATTTTATGGGTTTTACCTGTATAGAAAAGAATTCTTTCTGTTGTTGTTGTTTTTCCTGCATCAATATGCGCCATAATTCCTATATTTCTAGTTCTTTCTAGTGGGTATGCTCTTCCTGCCATTTTTCTTCTTTTCCCCCTTTTCTTTATCGTTTTCTTTTTTAACTTGAAAAATGAATTAGAAACGTGTATAGCGAGGCAACCAAGCAAAAATTTTTGAGATAATACGTTTGTATATCGAAAAAATTTTATGCGAAGGTTAACGAAGCTAGACGAAGTTTATCATTCATTTTTTACCATTTGTAATGAGCAAAAGCCTTATTCGCTTCAGCCATTCTATGAGTATCTTCTTTCTTCTTAACTGCTCCACCGTTTCCTGCGCAAGCATCTATAATTTCTGCTGCTAATTTTTCAGACATTGTTTTTTCATGTCTATTTCTAGCATAAATTACTAACCATCTTAATCCTAATGTTTGTCTTCTTTCTGGTCTAATTTCGATTGGAACTTGGTAGGTTGCTCCTCCTACTCTTCTTGCTTTTACTTCTAGAACTGGCATAATATTATTTAATGCTGCTTCAAAAACTTCTAATGGATCTTTTTGCTCTTTTTCTTTAATAATATCAAAAGCCCCATATACAATTCCTTGTGCAACAGCTTTTTTACCATCCAACATAATATTATTAATTAATTTTGTCACAATTTTGCTATTATATACTGGATCTGGTAAAACGTCTCTTTTTGCTATATATCCTTTTCTTGGCACTATTCTTCCCCTCCTTATATTTGAATTTCTTTTGGTTAGATATTTATCAAAATATCTAGGTACTCTGAAAAGTTTTTACTTCTCCGTATAGTGCTTTTTATCTATATTTATCCAAATAAAATTTGGTAATTATATCTTATTTAAGCACCATTAATAGAAAATTTTAAGCCTTCTTTGGCTTTTTAGCTCCATATTTAGATCTTCCTTGATTTCTGTCTTTTACTCCAGCTGTATCTAATGTTCCTCTAATAATATGGTATCTAACACCTGGCAAGTCTTTTACCCTACCACCTCTTATTAAAACAACACTGTGTTCTTGTAAGTTGTGTCCAATACCTGGAATATAAGATGTTACTTCATATCCATTAGAAAGTCTAACCCTTGCAACTTTTCTTAAAGCTGAGTTTGGTTTTTTAGGAGTTACTGTTTTTACAACTGTACATACACCTCTTTTTTGTGGTGCTCTGTGATTGGTTGTTCTCTTTTTCTTAGAGTTATAACCTTTTTGAAGAGCAGGTGCTGTAGATTTTGTTGTAGAACTTTTTCTTCCTTTTCTTACTAATTGGTTAATGGTTGGCAATTCTTTTCACCTCCTATTGTGCATAAAAATACCGCTAACATTTAAATATTAGCGGTAATATTGTATCATTTTACAATCTAAAAGTCAATATTTTGCCAGAATTTTCTTGTTATCTTTCCACATCTTCTTTTTCTGCTTTTCCTGCTTCATGTTTATGAATATAAGCTTTTTGTTTCTCATCTCTTACCTTTTTTCTATAGTCTACATCAGCAAATTCTCTTAATCCATCTATGAAATCTTTCCCTTCATCTTTTTGTTCTTCTTTTTGAGTTTCCTGTACTGGTTGTTCCATTTCTTTCTTTTCCTCTTTTTTAGATTCTGATTGTTCTTTTTGTTCTTTTGGATTTTCTTCTTTCTTCAAGTCAATTGTGTCTCCAATTCCTTTTTGTTTTAACCATTTTATCAATTGTTTTATTTTTTTATAAGTAAATTTAATTAGTTTAAATGGTGCTTTTACTGTTGCTTTTACCAGTTTAAATGGCCAGAATAAAATTAATCCCGGAACTTTTCTAAGAACTCCATAAATCTTTTCTAATCTAGATTTTTCTTCTTTTACTTCAAAAAGGTCATCTGGATTTTCAATATCATTTCCCTTAGCAGTAGCTCCATTTGTAGCAACTGCAACACCTGTTGCATCATTTTCTTCTTCTCTTGCTTCAACTGGCACAGAAGTTCTTTTTGGTACAGAATCAAAAAGCGGAATAGAGACAACTGGGTTTCCTTCAACTGGCACAGAAGTTCTTTTTTGTACTTCTTGTTTTCCATTTTGTGTTGACTCTTTTTGTTTTTCCTGCTCCACTTTTTGTTTTGTAAATTTTTTATTTGGTTCTGTACTTCTTCTCTTAATTTCATCCCAATCTTTATCTGCAAATAATGTTCTCCATGCTAAATCACATTGACCAATTTTTGCTTGAAGATTTCTAATTCTTTGTTCTGCATGTCTTTGCACTTCACCAAGTTTTTGTATTTGCTTTGGTAATTCATCTCTTTTTCTTAATAAATCATTATATTCAGCATTTGTCATTTCCATGGTTGCTTTTTCATTCATTAATTTTTTATTTGCTTCTTCTAGCATTTTCCTTACACTTGCTAATTGTGACTTTGCTTCATCTCTTTTTCCTATTTCTGCCTTTAAACTTACTTTAAGTTGTTCTTTTGCTTTCAAAATTCTTGTAATTTCTTGTTTATGTTTTTTATAGCCTTGCAAATTCATTTTTCGTTTTTCAGCCTTGTCTATTTCAGCCTGTTTTTTGTCAATTGATTTTTGTATAGTTGCTATCTCTTTTTTGCTTGCTTCGATTTGGGTTAACAAACCTTTACTATTTGGGTTGTTTTTTAATTTTCCTTCTAAAAGTTGAACCAGTTGTTGTTTTCCTGCTATTTCTCCTTGTTGTCTTCCCACGTCTCCTCTTAATTTTTGAAGTCTAGCCTCTACGCCATTAATCCCTTTTTGAATTTCTGTTTCTGATGCATCTTTATATTTTGTACTAATTTCTTCAAACGCAATATCTAATTTTCTCTTGGCCATTATAACTCCTCCCCTTTACATAACTTCTCTTTTATTTTAGCATATTTTTCCTTATTTTGCAAGTTTTTATGTAAAATTGGTAATGACCAAATTTTTTACATGAGAAAATTTATTTTAAAAATAAATAATTTTAGTTAGATAACCAATCGTTTTAAAGATATTAGTGCCCTTTTTGCTAGTTCTTCATATCTCATTTTTTTGTCTTTTATTTTTTCCTCTAGTTCTGGCAATATTCCAAAATTTGCATTCATGGGAACAAAATGCTTTTGGGGATTTGTAATATATTTTGTTAGAGCACCTATCATGGTTGTATCTGGGAAGATTATTTTTTTTTCTTTTTTGAATTGTTTTACACTATTGATTCCCGCAAGTAATCCTGATGCAATTGACTCCACATATCCTTCCACTCCAGTAATTTGCCCCGCAAAAAATAAGTTCGGATGATTTTTTAACTGGTATGTTAGTTCTAATAATTCTGGTGAATTAATATAGGTATTTCGATGCATCACCCCATATTTTACAAATTCTGCATTTTTCAATCCTGGTATTAGAGAAAACACTCTTTTCTGTTCTCCAAATTTTAGATTAGTCTGGAATCCCACCATATTATATAAAGTATCTTTGCTATCATCTTGTCTTAACTGTACAATAGCATATGGTCTTTCACCAGTCCTTGGGTCTACAAAGCCCACTGGTTTTAATGGTCCAAATCGTATGGTGTCTTCTCCTCTTTTGGCCATAATTTCAATTGGCATACAGCTCTCAAAAATTTCGTTTTTTTCAAACTCGTGTAAATTCACAACTTCTGCCTGAATCAATTCTCGATAAAAATTTTGGTATTCTCGTTGATTCATTGGCAAATTAATATAGTTACTTTCCCCTTTTCCATAGCGATCTCCATAAAAAGCAATTGAAAAATCAATACTATCTTTTTCAATAATCGGTGCTACCGCATCATAAAAAAATAGTCTACAGCTTCCTGTTATTTTAGATATTTCTTCTGCCATCTTATCTGATGTAAGGGGACCTGTTGCAATTATGGTAATTCCATTTTCTTCTATTGTATTACATTCTTCATGAACAATTTCTATTTGCGGATTTTTGCTAAGTTCTTCTGTTATTCTTTTTGCAAATTCTTCTCTATCAACAGCTAAGGCTTGTCCTGCTGGTACAGCAGTTTTATCTGCTATTTTGATTAAAAGTGAATCTAGTATTCGTAATTCTTCTTTTAATAAACCACAAGCATTTGTTATACTGTTTGATTTTAAAGAATTGCTACATACGATTTCTGCTAAATTTGGGTTAGAATGAGCCGGAGAAAATTTTTTGGGCTTCATTTCATATAATTTTACTTTTATTCCCCTTTTAGCAATTTGATAAGCAGCTTCGCATCCAGCTAAGCCTCCACCTATAACTCGAATAAACTCTCCCATTTTTTCCCTTCTTTATTTGATTTTTATTTCTTCTTTTTCTATTCTATTTTCTAATAGTTCTGGTTTTCTCATATACTTGCTTAATAATTTAAAAGATGTTGCATAGTAATGACCATCACAAATTCTTTCGTCTCCTACAAATGCAATAGAAATACATTTTTCTTCTATTAGTTCTTCCTCTTCTGGTATATAGCTTTTTTTCTTTTTACCCATAGCAAAAAATAGGCTAGTTGTTCCAAAATTATATAAATGATGATAAATAGCATCAATACCCAAAGAACCTACATTTGTCAAAAATGCACTGGTATGAAATGGGCTCAAAGCAATTATTTTTTTAGGTAAAAGTCCGTATTTATCCAATAACTTGAAAAATCCAATTGCATATTTAAGAATAATATTTGGTGTCTTATCAAAGATTTTCATAAATTTATCCATATTATTTTCTGTTTCTATTTTTTTGTTTTCTTCTATTATGGAATCTACTTTTTCTTTTACTTCAAAGATTGTTTCTTCTCCTGAAAAAGGTATCTTTAAAACAGTTTGTTCACCATCATCCTCCATTGTTTTTTTAATTGCTAAAGAAATAAAAATTCCTTTTCTATCAAAAATTCTTCCATCCATAATAAAGCGATTCAAATATGGACGTTCTTTTATAGTTCTTACAATTGCTGCATAAATGATATTCATATAAGATAGTTTTATTCCCTCTTCTGCTTTTTTATCAATATACTCATCCATACCTTTAATTACCACATCTTGAGAAAAATAAACTTGTGAATCATCTCTTTCTCTCATAATATGTGGTATGATTTTAAACATTAATGAACTATTTTTTACTCTTGTTCCATCAGCTCTAAATCCAAACATAATATCCCCTTATCTTTTTTTATTACTTTTTCTTTTTAGTTGTCCTTTTTTTCTTGTTTTCTTTGGTTTCTCCTCTATTTCTGGTTTTTCTTCTCCTTCTATATATTTTTCGCCTGGTTTTGGCTTGTTCCAAGAAATATAATCACAACTTCCCGGATTATTTTCACAAATATAATAATTTCTTCTTTTTTTCGTTTTTCTAATTTGTACTTTTCCTCCACATTTAGGACATGGTACATCAATGGTTTCATAATATGGCTTTGCATTTCTACATTCTGGAAATCCAGGACATGCTAAAAATTTTCCGTATCTACCATATTTAATCACCATCATCCTTCCACACTTTTCACATGGCACATCTGATACTTCATATTCTAGTTTTACATGTTCTAATTCTTTTTCTACTTTATCCACATTTTTTTGAAATGGTCCATAAAATTCTTTAATCACTTGTCTCCAGTTTTCTTTTCCTTCTGCAATTTCGTCAAAATCTTCTTCCATTTTTGCAGTAAATTCTACATTAATAATGTCTCCAAAGTTCTCTACTAATAATTTATTTACTACCTTTCCTAATTCAGTTGGCTTTAGTTGTTTTTGTTCTTTTTCAATATATCTTCTTGCTAAAATGGTCGTAATAGTAGGTGCATATGTACTTGGCCTTCCAATTCCTTTTTCTTCTAATGCTTTTACTAAACTTGCTTCTGTATATCTTGGTGGTGGTTCTGTAAAACTTTGTTTAGCATCTAGTTTTTTCTTCTTTACTTCCTCATTTTCTTCTAATTCTGGTAAAGATACATTTTCCTCTTCACTTTCTTTTTTGTTTTTGGTTGATTTTACTTCATCTGTTCCTTCTACATAAACAATCATAAAACCTTTAAATTTTAATGTTTGTCCATTGGCTTTAAAGAGATAATTATTTGCTGTTATGTTTACAGCAACTGTATCATAAACACTTGCTGCCATTTGGCTTGCAATAAAACGATTATAAATCAGTTTATACAATTTATATTGATCAGATGTTAACGAATCTTTAATCTCATCTGGTGATAAATCTATATAGGTAGGTCGAATAGCCTCGTGAGCATCTTGACTATCTTGTTTTGTTTTATAATAACGATTTTCATAATAAGAATTACCATAGGTTTTTTCTATATATTCTTTAGCAGCTGCTCTTGCTACTTCAGATATTCTTGTAGAATCTGTTCTCATATAAGTAATTAATCCTAGACTTCCTCGTCCTTCAATTTTTACTCCTTCATATAATGTTTGTGCTGTTCCCATGGTCCTTTTTAAAGTAAAACCTAATTTTCGAGAAGCTTCTTGTTGCATCGTACTAGTAGTAAAAGGTGGTGCTGGTGTTTTCTTTCTTTCTCCTTTTTTAATATCTTTTACAATATATTTAGCTCCTTCTAAATCCTTCAAGATTTTATCTATCTCTTCTTTACTGTGCAACTCCATTTTTTTGTCATCTTTTCCATAAAGTCTAGCAATAAATTCTTGTTTGTCTTTTACTAAGGTAGCATAAATATTCCAGTACTCTTCCGGAATGAATTTTTCAATTTCTTCTTCTCTGTCAACAATTAATTTAACAGCAACTGATTGTACACGTCCAGCAGATAGTCCTTTTTGAACCTTTTTCCACAAAACAGGGCTCATTTTATATCCTACAATTCTGTCTAATACTCTTCTTGCTTGTCCAGCATCTGTTAAATTTTGATCAATCATTCTTGGTTTTTTCATTGCTTCCCTAACAGCATCTTTTGTAATTTCATTGAAAGTAACTCTGCAATTACTTTTTCCGTCTATTCCCAAAAGATATGCTAAATGCCAAGCAATTGCCTCCCCTTCACGATCAGGGTCAGTTGCTAAAATTACTTGTTTACTATCCTTTGCATCTTTTTTTAAGCTATTAATTAGTTTTGCTTTTCCTCTAATATTGATATATTCTGGCTCAAAATTATGTTCTATATCAATTCCCAATTTAGATTTGGGTAAATCTCTTACATGTCCCATAGAGGCAACTACTTTGGTGTTCCCTCCAATAAATTTTTTTATGGTATTCGCCTTTGCAGGTGACTCTACTATAATTAATTTGTCTCTCATGAATTGTTCTCCTTTCGTTTTTATTATATCTTCTTTCTATTCGATGTGCAAGCATTTTTATGAAATAAGAAAGGCATTTTGCTAAGCCAGTTCTCTGAAGCAGGAGCAAAATACATGCCACGAGCTAAAGCTCGGGCAAATATAGGTAGCCTAACCTTGTTGCTCCAGAAAAATCTGACGATTTTTCTTTTGAAAATAAAATTTTTTATATATCCGGCTCATGACCTTATATTTTGAAATAAAAGCTCGAACAGCCTTCCGCTGCCGGATTACTCCTTGAACCTTGAGAGTTTTATGGAAAAATATAAGGTCATGAGCCGGAGCATTTTATTTTCACTTCGTGCTGTGAAATTTCGAAGTTTCATAGCGTTTCCTATGCAATAAAAAAGTTGATTCCGGTAAATAGGAAATCAACATTTTTAGAGATGCTTTTAGAATAATTCACTTATAATATCTGGTAAACCAAATGGTGTTACTTTGTTTTCTTTTAATTTTTGGATCACTTTGTTAATCAGTGCTTCATCTTTTGTTAGTAAATTTATTTCTTTACTTTCTTTCATAACTTCATTTTCCATGTATTCTTTTTTTACAATTTCAACGCCATATATAGTATTTCTTTTTTCAGCAATATTAGTATAAGTCTTATAATATTCTAGTTCTATTGGGTGTTCTATTTTTGCTTCTAATAACTCCTTCCCTTCTAAGCAAGTATCTCCATAAAAGGTTTTAAATTCACACACTTTAATTACCCCCTATTCTTTTGTGTAAACCGAACACCTTTCTACTATATATCTTTCCTATAGATAAATCAAGCTTTTTTCATCGCAAAAAACGACATTCTTTATTTTAAATTTTTTAAAATTTCCTGATAGATTTTATCTTCAATATCAGATACTGCAATCTTTTTAGCATTTTTTCCCATTTGTCTTAAAGTTTCCTCTTTTTCTAATAATTGCTGAATAGTTTGATTTAAGATTTCTCCATTTAAGTCTTTATCTAATATAATTTTTGCAGCTCCAACTTTTTCTAGCACTCTAGCATTATATTCTTGATGATTTTGGCTTACATTAGGTAGTGGAATCAATATAGAAGGTTTTCCAACCTCTGCAATCTCATTAATTGTCATCGCACCACTTCTGCATAATAATAAATCTGCTAAATTCATCATTTCTTCCATGTTATAAATATATGGGATTATTTTTGCATTTTTTATATTTTTAATATCTTTATTCTTTTCTTCTAATTTTTGTTTTATTATATCAAATTGTTTTGGTCCAGGTGCCCAGATTATTTGATAATTTACAATTTGATTTGAAAAAATTAAATCAAGTATGCTATTGTTAATGGTTCTTGCACCTTGACTGCCACCAAAAATTAATAAAATTGGTAATTTACTGTCCAATTTTAATTCTTGTTTTATTTTTTCTTTATCTATATTAAAATTTTCTTTTATTTTAGTTGGAGTTCCAGTTATAACTACTCTTTTTGCATTTGGAAGCCTTTCTTTTGCTTCTTTGAAGCCCACTAAAACAGTATTTACCTTCTTTGAAAGCATTTTCACTGCTTTTCCAGGGAAAGCATTGCTCTCGTGGAGAACAGTAGGAATTTTTAATTTTCGGGCAGCCATCATAACAGGACCGCAAATATATCCGCCTGTTCCAATAACAATATCTGGTTTAAATTCTTGTAGGATTTTTTTTGCTTGCCCTATTCCTTTTATTGTTCCTACTATGTTTTTCAAGTTTCGAATACTAATCTCTTTGCTGAATCCATGTGCTTCTATTGTTTTTAAAGGATAACCACTTCTAGGAACCAAATCATTTTCCAGTCCATAGGTCGTGCCTATAAATAGGACTTCAGATTGTGTTTGTTCTTTTTGTATTTTATTAGCAATTGCCAATCCTGGGTTAATATGTCCTCCAGTCCCTGCAGCTGCAATAACAACCTTCATAAATGACCTCCTTTTACAATTTTGTACTATGACGTGATATATTAAGTAACACCCCGACCGAGCAAAGTAAAATTACCAATGCAGAACCTCCATAGCTAAAAAAAGGTAATGGCATTCCTGTTACTGGAATAGAAGAAGTAACAACTGCAATATTGATAATCGCTTGTAATCCAACTAACACAGTTATTCCAGATGCTAACAAGCTACCAAACATATCTGGTGCTTTCATGGCAATAAGAATCCCTCTCCAGATAAATATAGCAAATAAAGCAATGACAATTGCGCAGCCTACAAATCCTAGTTCTTCTGCCAATACAGCAAATATAAAATCGTTATGTGGCTCAGAAATGTATAAATACTTTTGTTTGCTTTCTCCTAATCCTGCTCCAAATAATCCACCTGAACCAATAGCATATAGACTTTGTATTACTTGCCATCCTTCATCTTGTGCATATTTCCATGGGTCTAAAAAAGATGCCAAACGATCAATTCTAAATGCTCCTTGCCCTGTCGTTTTTGCTAGTATAAATAGACCTGCGATTCCACCCACACCAAGTGCAGAACCTACTGTTAAAAAATATCTTAGTTTACTTCCTGCAAGTAATATCATTACTGCTGAAACCAATACCATAATAATAGTACCACTTAAATGGTCTTGTACTAATATCATAATGAGGGCAACTGGTACTAAAAAAGCAAGTGGCTTTACAAATCCTTTCCAAAAACTTTTCATATCATCTTTATGTAATGTTAAATATCCAGCATAAAATACAATTAAGCATATTTTCATAATTTCAGATGGTTGCAAGGTAGTAAAACCTAAATCAATCCATCTAGTAGCTCCCTTTGCAGAATATTTTAGTCCTGGAACCATAACTAGTAATAAAAGTATAATACCAACCACATATGCTAATTTATATACTTTATGATACTTATGGTAATCTATTCTGGATATAATAATCATCGCTACAATACCTAAAATTGCAAATTGAATTTGTTTAATAGCATATGTATAACTACTTCCAGTTGTAGAATAAGCAGAAGGTGAACTTGCAGATAATACCATAACAATCCCTAATCCTAACAAAATAAGAACCGTTATTACTAAAGTAAAATCGATTTGTTTTAATTCTGTCTTTTTTTCTGGTTTTTTCAAATTTCTTACTTTCTTCTCTGCTGTCTTTGTCAAGTTTCTTCTCCTTCCTTTTATTATAAATTTTAATTTAAAATAGAAATTAATCCAATGATGCAAGCTATTAAAGTTACAATGCTAAATACAGATACTACTTTGCTTTCTCTCCATCCTGACAATTCTAAATGATGATGTAATGGTGCCATTTTTAAAATTCTTTTTCCTGTTTTCTTAAAATAAGTAACTTGTGCCATAACAGACAATGTTTCTATGATTGGTACAATAGCTATAATAATTAGAACTAATGGTATCTTTAAATATAATGCCATAGCCGATATAATTCCACCTAATAGAAGAGACCCTGTATCTCCCATAAATACTTTTGCAGTATGCAAATTAAATAATAAAAATCCAATAGCACTACCAATTACTAAACTTCCATATACAACCATTTCTTTTACATTAAATAATATAGCAATTACTGTTAAAAATGTGACAATAATAGCTGTTACACTTGCTGCTAATCCATCTACTCCATCAGTCAAGTTAATAGCATTTGTTGTGGCTAATATAACAAATATAGCAAATGGTATATAAATCCAAAATGGTATATCAATGTAAATCTTTAAAAATGGAATAAAGGTTTCTGTTCCTAATCCTAAAAATCTCTCTAAATATAATACATAAATAACAGATATAATCAAAAGTCCAATCATCTTATATGCAGGTTTTAATCCTGTTGTATTTTTTAATACTAATTTTTTAAAATCATCAATAAATCCTATTAGTCCAAATCCAAATGTAATAAATAATAATGGCAACATATTTTTAGCTACTTCTGCTTCTTCTTCTTTTCCAAAATAGTAGAACAGTCCTCCAACTGCAGATACCATGATAGCTATCATGATAATAATTCCACCCATTGTAGGCGTTCCTTGCTTTTTCATATGAGACTCTGGTCCATCATCTCTCTCTGTTTGCCCAATTTTTAATTTTTTCAATATTGGAATAATAACGATTGCTAACAATACTGTTGCTATAAAAGAAAGCAATAGTATTTTTACTTGGAATTCCAAAAATATTCCTCCCATTCTTTTTTACTATTTTATTATTTCATTTACTATAATTCTTTCATCAAATGGATATTTTTTGCCATTTATTTCTTGATATGGCTCATGACCTTTTCCTGCTAACACAATAATATCTTTTCTGTTTGCCATTTGAATTGCATATTGAATTGCCTCTTTTCTGTCTACAATACATATATATTTTCCTTTTGTCTTTTTCATTCCGTTTTCAATTTCTTTTATAATTTCTTCTGGCACCTCTGTTCTCGGATTATCTGATGTAATAATTGTGAAATCTGCAATTTCTCCAGAAATTTCTCCCATGATAGGTCTTTTACTTTTATCTCGATCTCCACCACATCCAAACAAAGAAATTACTCTTCCTGTTGTATAACTTTTTACTGCTTTTAAAATGCTTTCTAAACTTTCTGGAGAATGAGCATAATCTATCATAATGGCTAAATCTTTTTTATTTGGCACCAATTCACTTCTTCCAGGGACTCTAACTTCTAGCAAACCACTTACAATATTTTCAGGTTTTACTCCTAATTTTAATGCTACACAAATAGCAGCTAGAGAATTATATACACTAAATCTACCTGGAATACAAACTTTTACCCTTTCATTTTTATTTCCTAGTTTCACTTTAAAATCAGAACCAATGTTAGTAATAGTAACATCTTTAGCTAATAAATCACAATAATTATCTATTCCATAGGTCTTAATATCACAGTTAGGAACTAATTTCTTTATTTTCACAGCATATAAATCATCAGCATTGACAAAACCTGTTTTACACATAGTAAATAATTTCACTTTGGCTTGAAAATAATCTTCCATATCTGGATGTTCTTTTTCACTAATATGGTCTTCTGAAAAATTGGTAAAAACACCTATATCAAAATAACTTCCTGCCACTCTATTTAATTTCAAGCTTTGAGAAGATACTTCCATGATAACAGTATCTACTTTTTCTTCTGCCATTTTAGCAAATAATTGTTGTAGTTCTAAGCTATCTGGTGTTGTCCTTTCATTATCCTTTATTTTCTTTTCTCCTATATAAGTAGCAATAGTTCCAATAAGACCTACTTTTTGTCCTTGTTTTTCTAATAATGCTTTCATCATATAACTAGTGGTAGTTTTTCCTTTTGTTCCCGTAATTCCCACTAATTTAAATTTTTTAGATGGATTTCCATAAAAATTACATGCCATAATTGCTAATGCATATCTAGTGTCTGGTACTACAAGCAACGTAGTTTCATCCTTTAGTGGAATTGATTTTACATCAATTCCTTCTTCTACCATAATAGCAGTTGCACCTTTTTCAATTGCTTGGTTCACAAATTGATGTCCATCTACTTCAAACCCTTTAACTGCAACAAATAAAGTTCCCGGTTCTATTTTTCTAGAGTCATTTTCTATTTTCTTAATATCTATATCTACATTTCCTTTTGCTTTTACTTTTTCTAACCCATTTAGTAGTTTTTTTAGCTCCATAGTAAATATATCTCCTTTACCCAATTTCACTTTTTTCATTATATAATTAATTTTATTTTTTGTACATAGTAAAAATGAAAAAAATCATGAATTTATCATGATTTTTCTAAGCATCTTTTTTTCATTACATTTCAGTAGCTTCCGTAGTTTGTTCTTCTAATTCGAATTCCTCATCTCTATTTTCATCTAGGTATTCATTTTTAAATATTTTTCTTAATTTATTCATTTTATTTACAATTTCTTCTCCACTTTTCGGTATAATATTTCTTCTAGATTCCTGATTATAAATTTTTGCGATTGACTTAATATATTGAAAATCTTCTCCATATTTAAATACAACATCCAAAATATCTTTTGATTTTCGATATCCTCTGTCAATTAGTCGTTTAGTTAAACTACTATTGAAATAAAAATAGTCTTTTAACTTTTTATCATCTTCAAATACAATTTCAATAATAGGAGCATTAATATCTAATTCTTCATATTGCTCACTTGCATGATCAAATCTTAAAATAAAGATTAAATCAAGCTCTTCCCTTTCTAAAGGAGCAATAGGAGTATTATCTAAAAAAGCACCATCTACATAATAGTCTTCTTTTACTAATATTGGATTATATAGTCCTGGAACTGAAATACTTGCCCTCAAAAAATCGTTTTGAATTTTATTATCTTCATTATTAACATTTTTATAGCACAAAGATATATTGGGTACTTTTATATAATTAATATAGCATGGAGCAGAATTTTCCCCAATCACCTGTGACTGCATGCCAGCAATATAATCATAAATAATTTTTCTTTTGTCTGCTTTTACAAAAAATTCTTTAGCAGATTTAAATTCTAGGTTTTGCCAAATGTTTAATACATATTCAAATTGATTATTTATAAAACCATAAGCATTAATTGCTCCAATAGATGCTCCACTTACTGCTTTTACATTTTTTATATCAATATATTCTAAAATGGCCTTACAGAATCCTACTTCATAAGCACCCTTTGCAAATCCACCTGAAAACACAATTCCAATTTTTAAATCTGATATTTTAGGATTCATTTTAATCCTTTTCCTCCTCTTTGTAATGCTTATATTATAACATATATGATTCATTTTATACTTATTATTCTAGTTGGATATTTTCGCTGTATTAAATTTTAGCATAAATTCATATTCCATGCAACCATTTTATATGGGATTTAAAAATTTTGTAATAAATAGTTTAATTCATTCTATTATTTCTTAATTTTATTTATAATAAATATCTACTTCTGTATCACTCAATATTTGTATTCCTGGCTTTGGAAGTTGTTCAACAACTATTGTTTCTTCTTCATTTACTTCTTCTTGAGATGGCACATTAACCTTTAACCCCAATTCTTTTAAAATGTTTTTCGCTTCTTGAATACTCTTTCCTCTTACATCTGGCATGGTTACATTTGTTCTGTCATCTTCTGTTTCTTGTTTTTGAATTTCTAGATATGGTAAAACCTCGCCAAATACTTGAGAACCAATTGGTGCTGCGACACCACCTCCTTGGTGTATTTTGTCGCTACACTTTAGAAATGAGAGGTGAGAAGTGAGAAGTGAGATAAGTACGAATTTTTTTATACTCTATCCACATTTTTGTGAAGGTGTGATGTACGTTTTTACTCTATTTCCTTCATCTATGTATTCAAGTATCTTATCTAATTCATTCATAAATTTAAAATGAATGGTTATTTTTTTATTCTCATATACTTCTATGTAATCAATTAGCTCTGTTATAATATCTCTATCTAGTTCCGTTATATTTTTGTGTGCTTTAAATCTTTCTATCCATAGACCATTTCCATTTATAATTTCTTCCTGTTTTTCTTTTTGTTTATCTAAATTTATAATAATTTCTTTTGTTTTTTCAATGTTTTGTTCATATTTTTGTTTATATCCTAAATACTCTTCTTTTGTTATATATTCATTTTTCCAGTCCTCATATAAACATCTTTTCAAATTATTTAATTTTTCTATTTCCTTTTCTTTTGCCATTTTAATATTTTCTATATTTTCATTTGCTAGTTTTTTAGTATTTGATTTATTAATTTGCTCTAGCAATTTTTCAGTATCAACAAGCAATTCTATATGTAATTTAATTGCTTCTAGTACTGCCTTTTCTAATTCTTCAACTTTTAAAGTATGCTTTGTACATAATTTATTTGATTTTTTTCTATATGTACCACATATGTAATATTCATAAACAGTACCACTTTTATTTTTACAATATTTTTTATGCATTGCCCTACCACAATCTGCACATTTTAATATTCCAGCCCACATACTTAAGTTTCCATTATCTTGCACTCTAGTATCTACTTTTCTTAATTTTTGTGCTTTTTCAAATAACTCTCTTTCTATAATAGGCTCATGCATATTTTCTACTGTAATCCATTCATCTTCTGGTACTTGTTCTACTTTATGAACTTTATAACTTTTTACTCTCCTTTTACCTTGTGTAATATTCCCTATGTAAATATCATTTTTTAATATATTTCTAACTGTAGATGGACACCATGAATAATCTTCTTGCATAATTTGAAAATTATTATAATTTTGATTCAATTTTTTCTTTTTATAGCCTGTTGGATTTAAAACCCCCATATCATTTAACCTAAGGCATATACTTAAATTTCCTAAACCTTCATTTACTTTCCATTCAAAAATTTTTTTTACAATTTCGGCTGATTCTTTATCCATGATTAATTTATGATTGTCTTCTGGACTCTTTATATATCCATAAGATGGAAATGCCGCTACGAACTCTCCGCTTCTTTTTTCTCCCATTTAGTGCTGACCTTATTTTAATTGATGTATCTTTTGCATATTCGTCATTTATTAAGTTCTTAAATGGTACTAATATTGTATTGGTGCTATTAGGATTCTTAAAACTATCTACACTATCATTTATGGCAATAAATCTTATATTGAATAATGGAAAAATCTGCTCTATATAGTTTCCTACTTCTATATAGTTTCTTCCAAGTCTTGATAAATCTTTAACTAGAACACAATTTATATTTCCTTTTCTCATATCTTCTAATAGTCTTTGAAATCCTGGTCTATCAAAATCTGTTCCTGTATAACCATCATCTACATAAGTATCATAAACAATCAAATCATCATGTTCTTCAACAAATTCATTTAATAATGCCTTTTGGCTTGTTATACTATTGCTTTCTTGTTTTTCATCGCTATTGTCACTATCTTCTTGTGAAAGTCTTATATATATTGCAACAGACCATATTTTTACTTTTTTTATATTTGAATTTTCTGAAGAATATTTTGATTTTCTTCCAGCCAATATTTTCTTTGCCTCCCTTCTTTAAAATAAATGAAAAACTGCGTATTACGTCGTTAATCTTCATAAAAAATTCCTCGACGTACAAAAGTACGACTGCGGATTTTTTATTCGATTGCCTAGTACTACTTGTTTTTGATTTATTTTACTATTTTATTCTAACGTGTTCATTTTTGAATGTCAGCCACTTTTGTATTTTTGTTTTAAAATATTTAACATACACTCATCAATTTTCTTATTATATTTATCATAAATCATTTCTACATTTAAATTTCCAACTTTTATTTCATATACTTTTCCTTTATTTGATAGGTGTTCAACAATTTTAGTCTTTTTATCCAAATTATTTTTCCTTTCAAATTTTCTCTTTCAAGTTTATTAAAGTTAGATATTTTTTATTACTGATTTGTCCTTATACTATATAAGTTTCGAAACGGTATTTGAGATTCAACCTTTTTTAATATTTTTATTTCTCTACTAGGTATATGCCTCCGTTTTATGAAAAATGGGGAATTTTTTTAAAATTTCTTAAACTTTTTTCATAATGTATATCCAGTATAAAAACTGAAACAGTATAATTTTTTAGAAAATGCGCAAAAAAATAACTAGTTTTTTATTTCTAGTTATTTTTATAATTATTCTAATATTATACTTGCCTTTATAATATTAGACATATCAAAATCATTTATATATTCAATCTGTTTTGTTAATAATTTAATTTCTTCATCATTTTCTTCTTGCTTAATCTCCTTTATGTAATACTCTAAAATGACTATTAATTCAATGCCTTCATTATATTTTCAGCTATTCTATTGATAACTGGTACTACAACACTATTTCCTGCTTGTTTATATAATCTCGCATCACTCATATCTGTTGGCAATTTATAATATTTTGGATAACCCTGTGCATAAAAACATTCTATTGGTGTTAATTTTCTTATACCAAACTTTGTTTTTATTAGTGGTACATTGTGTCCGCCCTTCTCCCATATTGGCTGTTAATGTTGGTACTAAATTACTTTGGTTCTTCCTTACATATTTTCTTCTCCATTGATAAACAGTATTTTCATTATCCATCTCTTCTGTTAATAATTTATATATGTTTCCTT
Organism: uncultured Clostridia bacterium; assembly: GCA_944390965.1. GTDB lineage: Bacteria > Bacillota > Clostridia > TANB77 > CAG-508 > CALXRW01. The sequence goes on along the minus strand of CALXRW010000003.1, from coordinate 52,238 downwards.
TATATTTTCCTTCTGTATAATAATACTTGTCATCCACTTTTGTTTCAAAATTGAAAACATCTTTTATACTTTTATCTAATGGTATTGGCAATGGCATTTGAAATTTATCATAATCCTTTTTATCTCTAAAAGCTATTATATAAATTCTTTCTCTATTTTGTGGTATGTCTCCGTACTCACAGGCATTTAATACTTGACATTTTATTTTATCTTTATATCCTGCTTTTTCTAATCTATCAATTATTGTTTTAAATGTATTACCTCTATCATGACCTACTAAATTTTTTACATTTTCTAAAAATATTACTCTAGGTTTTCTTTCTTTAAATATTCTTTCCATTTCGAAGAATAAATCTCCAGTTCTGTCATCATCAAATCCTTTTCTGTATCCTGCTACCGAAAAAGAAGTACAAGGGAATCCTCCTACCATTATGTCAAATTCTGGTATTTCATTTAGTTTAACGTCATGTATATCTCGACAATCTACTTTTGTATTAAAATTCTTTTCATAAGTTTCTACAGCATATTTATCAAATTCATTTGCATATGCTATTTCACATTTATTTGTTTCTAAAAATCCTAAATCTATTCCTCCAACACCTGCAAAAAGACTACAAATTTTATACATAATTTATTTTCTCCTTATCTTTTGCGGCACGCCGCATTTTTTTATCTATATTTTAACAGAGTAATTAACACTCTGCCTTTCATACTTTCTCAACTATTTTTCCTCTTCTAATATTAAAAGTTACAGTTGGTTCTAACTTTCTTGCTTCAATTACTGATTGTATTATACTTAAATGTGGTCTTTTACCTACCTTTTGGTAATCTCCCACTGTTGCTGTTTTTGATACTGGTATTTTCTTTAATTCTTCTGAGTTTATTCCTGTATCATATACAAACAACATATTTAAGTCTAAATCAAATCTTAAAAATACTAAATCGTCAAAATCACATTTTGGTCCAAAACTGCTTAGGTCATATTCATAATTGCTTGTAGCTTTAAACTCTATTTTCTTACCATCAAGAGATTTTGCATCTCCTCCAGAACTTTTATTCCAAAGAAGATTTAAACAATAGCAACCCATAGGCTCGCTTATTGCATCTGGCATATTAATTCCTCTTGATACTAAACTTTTTACATATGTATTTAAGTCTTTCCACTTAAAATATGCATCACATGTTTCTTGAATTCTTGGTTCGTCTATTTTTATTAAATATTCGTCATTCATGTCTTCACCTATCTCGAGTGTTATTACTCTTGATGGGTATTATATAATAAATAATAAAATATTTCTACACATTTTCACAATTTATTGCAATTTTTTTGTTTAGAAATTAACATTAATTTCCAATGCATTCTATTATTAGTTTTACACCATCCATAAAACCGTATTTTATAAAATTTTTGATTTTCATAAGCACTTACAATGTTTATTCCATCTATGTAACTTTCTAAACTGTTCCTGATTTTATCTTTTGCTATATTATCATTAGTTGCATTATCTGAAAATTCTAACACCTTTTCATATCTGTCATTATCTCTTATTAATTCTTTAATTTTCTTTTTATCCTCCTTTGTTATTACACAAATATTTTCTTCTCTACTCGCAAATAATACATTTAAGATTGTATCATTCGAATTGTTACAATTATCCATAACTAATCCCTCCACTTAAAATTTTATTATAGATATTGTAACGTGCTCTTTTTATATTGTCAGCGTTTTTATTAAAACTTTTTTAATTATTTTCTTGAAAAAATTATGCTAGTGAAACGAAGCATAATTTTAAAGAACAAATTTTATTTGGTCTCGAAAGTGTCAGGTATTTTTTACCGACTAACTTTCGCCAGCATGGTGTTTTGACACCTGTAATGCTGTTTAGGAGAAAATCTCCTAAAACCTTTTTGCTCTCCGAGGGATAAATTTTGTTATAATTTTTTATAAATTCCCACAAAAAAATTGCTATATCTTTTATAAAATATAACAATTTTTTGTCTTTATAATTTTCTTATTTATTACTTTCTAAAATCTTTATTTAGTTCTTTTTCTTCTTCTAAATTTCTTCTTTCCTCATCAACATATTCTAAATAAATTTTATTGTTGAAAGCACCTTTCTTTTCTTCTTTTTCTTTCATAATTTTATTAATTTCTTCCATATTGTAACCCTTTAGTTTTATTATTGCATTTAAAACTTCCATTAAATCACCTAGCTCTTCAATGCTATTTTCTTCTATAAACTCATTAGCTTCTTCTAAAACTTTTTTATTTAGCTCAGTTAAATATTCTTCATCATCAAGAATTCTAAATTTGCTTTTTCTGCCTTGCTCACTATCTATATTTTCTGGTATTTTATCTCTTACAAGTTTATTATATGTATATCTAAAACCACTAGCAAGAAGATTTATTTTTATTCCAACTACACCATACTTTTTTTCATTTTCTGGTGAATAATATTCATACATAGCATTAACTTTTCTTTTTATTTCTTCTTCATCTGTATATAATTTTCTAAATAATTTTTCAAAAGTTTCTTCTTTATACAATTCTAATACTTCTACTAATATTGTTTCTTGTAATTCTGGTAATTTTGAAAACTCAATTTTATCTCCAATTTTTATTTGACTTCTTTTTTCATCATATAATCTAAATTCTATTGTTTTAGTTCTATTTTTTATTCTTTCAAATGGACTTTCATTTAATCTCATTTTATGTAGCATAAATTACCCCTCCAATTACAAATACTATTTTATGTTTTTATTTCTAATATAATCTCCTTCAAATTCATTTTCAAGTATGTCCATATGCAACTTATCATAATATTTTCCGTTCAAAAATATCTCTTCTCTACTTCTTCCTACATCTTTAAATCCACATTTTAAATAACATTTATGTGCTCTTTCATTTATGGCAAGAAGGTCTAATCTTATACTATGTAAATTTAGATATTTAAATCCATATTCTAATAATAACCTTATAGCCTCAGTTCCATACCCATTACTTCTAAAATCTTTATCTCCAATAAATATTCCTAGCACTGCACTTCTTTCAATCCAATTTATATGTTCCAATCCCAAAGTTCCAATAATCTTATTTTCACTTAATTCGATAATATTAAAATTTCTATTTTTAGTATCTTTTGCTGAATTTTCAAGATAATCTTTTTCTCCAGTTAACGTTGTTATTTGAGCAGTTCTTCCTGTATAATCTGTTACTTGAAAATCATTCATCCATTCTGTAAATTTTTCAATTTCTGCATCTGATACACCCTTTGGAGATAAATATATCCTGTCTCCTACTAATTTTTTAAAATATTGCATTCTTTGTTCCTCCTTTAATTACTAATTTTTGTGGTTATTGTATCATGTTTCCATATATTAATCAAACAAAAAAGTAAGTAAATTTAACTACTTTCTCTTGATTTGATTGTTTACTTTTAACTTAAATTGTAAGAAGCTGACCCACTTATACAATTAAAAATTGCGAGTGGGTCCCCAGAACCTTGTTGCTCACGCAATAAGACTTTTTGAATGTTTCGTATGGTGTAGCGACAAAATTACCCACTCACCTCCTTGGTGTCCACCTTCTCCTGTCGGATTATATAATGTCACTAGCATCACTACTTGTGGGTCTTCAATTGGTGCTACACCAATAAAAGAAGTAACATATTTGTTTGTATTTACTCCATCTTCTGATGTTCCTGTTTTTCCTCCAATACGATATCCTTGAACTTTAGCATTTTTTCCTGTTCCTTCTGATACTACAGACTCCATCATGCTTAGTACCTTATTTGCTGTTTCCTCTGAAATAACCCTTCCTTTATTTTCTACAGGAATCTCTTCTATTTCTCCTGTTTCATTATTTATAATTTGCTTCACTATTCTTGGCTTTACCGCTTCTCCTCCATTGGCTATAGTAGACACTGCTTGCACCAATTGAAGAGGTGTGATTTTAAATCTCTGGCCAAAACTAATCGTAGCAAGTTCTATCGGTCCTGCTTTATTTTTCGCAATAAAAATACTTCCTGCTTCTCCTGGCAAATCTACTCCCGTTATACCAAGTAATCCAAATTTTTCTAAGTACCTAAAATAAGTTTCTACTCCTAATTTTTGCCCTAATCCTATAAAAACAGGATTGCAAGAATTCATAAGAGCATCTCTTAAGCTCTCTGCACCATGTGGTCTATAATATCTCCAACATCGAATTCTTACACCAGCTACCTCTATGCCTCCTGTACAAGTAAATTCTCCTTCATTATCAGTATCTGTGATTCCCTCTTCTAATGCAGCAGATGCTGTAATTAATTTAAAAGTGGAACCAGGCTCATATGTGTCAGTTATCGCTCGATTTCTCCATATTTGCTGTAATTCTTTTGTCCTTTCTTCACTGCTTAGAGTATCCCAAATAGCTTTTAATTCTTCTGTATTTGGTTCAAATGGTTCATTCAAATTATAGTCTGGATAAGTCGCCATGGCTAAAATATCTCCTGTTTTAGGGTCCATCATAACCAAATTTCCTCCTCCAGTACATTCGTTATCAATACAGGCCTGTTTTAAATACTTTTCCGCAATAGATTGAATCGTCATATCAATAGATAACACAATACCCTTTCCATCTACAGCTGGTACATACTTTTCTCCCTCATTTTCTATATCTCCTCCTACTGCATCAGTGACTTTTTCAATTCGCCCCATTGTTCCCTTTAATACATCATCAAATTTAGCTTCTAATCCATCTAATCCTTGATTATCTGTCCCACAAAATCCAATAACCTGAGATGCTAGCGTATTGTAAGGATAGTATCTCTTTGTATCTTCATCAATATTTACACCAGTTGTAATATTATTATCTTGCAACCATTTTCTCAATTCATCTGTTTTTTCCTTTTCCTGTTTTTTCACAATAGTTTCAATAGAGCTTTTCTTTTTCACTTTTTTTAATGTACTTTCATAATCTAATCCAAATATATTACTAAATGCTGTTGCCAACTTTTCCTTATCCTCTTCTTTAATATTCATTGGATTTACACTTACTGTTTCCACATTACTACTAACTGCTAATGCTGTTTTTCCTGTACTATCCCAAATAGTACCTCTCTTTGGATTAATATTTCGATCTAATGTTTGTTGTTGATAGGCTTTTGCTTCTAATTCTTCTCCCTGAACAAATTGAATCCAACCAATACGTCCCAATAGCAAGATACAAATTATACTTGATACATATAATAAATTTTTCATTCTTCTTTTTCTACCAATATTAGTAGCAATCATTTTTCTCCTCCTTAAACAAACTTAATCTAGTTTTCTATCCAACAAAAAAAGATTAGGATAATCCTAATCTTTTAATATTTTATTTTATTCTTTATAGAATATACCTTTTATTTTCTCGAAGATACTACCAAAATCGTCTTGTTCTTCTTCCATAATAATTTCCTCTGTTGCAGGTTCTACATAATCTCTCTTTGGTAAATTAACATAGATTGTTTGTTTACTTGTTAGTTTCTGCATCCCCAATAAAACTTTAGCAGATTGTTCTATTTGATTCAAATTAATACTATTTTGAATACTTACATTTAATTGTTCATTTTGTTTTTCTAATTCAGATAATTGCGCTTTTGCATCTTGTACATCTGAAAATGTTTCATTAATCTGAGAGTTACGATAACAAATAGCATACAACACTGAAAACGCAAGCAAAACATATACTACTTTTTTTAATTTGCTTTTATTTTTCAGTTGTTTCTTTGGTTTATTTTTAATGGCAGTACTTTTTTTAGGATAAACTTGTTTTCTTACTTCGTATTCTGGTTCCAATTTTCTAGGGCTTGTTTCATATTGATATCGATTATATCTTGGTCTTGCCATTTGCTATGTTTCTCTCCTTTCTTATGTTTTTTCAAAAATTCTTAGTTTACTGCTTGTACTTCTTGAATTTTCTTGTAGTTCTTCTTTTGATGGTTGAATTGGTTTCGGTGTTATGATGTTTCCTAATTTAGGGTGATTGCAAATACAGTATGGTAAATCTTTTGGGCATGTACATTTCCCAACAGAGTCCCTGAAGGCATTTTTTACAGCCCTATCTTCTAGAGAGTGAAATGTAATAATGCAAAGTCTTCCTTTTGGTTTCAAACAATGAATACAGTCAACTACTGTTTGATATAAAGGCTCTATTTCATTATTCACTTCTATTCTAATTGCTTGAAATGTTCTTTTTTCTGGATGCAATTCTTTTTTATTAGGAATTACATTTCTAACTACTTCTACCAGTTCTTGTGTTGTTTCTAGTGGATGTTTTTTTCTTATTTCACATATATGTCTAGCAATTTGTCTAGATTTTTTTTCTTCTCCATATTCATATAAAATTCTGGCTAATTCCTCTTCTTTATAAGTATTTACTACTTCCTTAGCTGTTTTTTTCTGTGTTTTGTCCATTCTCATATCTAAAGGGCTATCCTCTATATAACTAAAACCTCTTGATTTCTCGTCAATTTGATAAGAAGAAACCCCCAAATCCAATAATATTCCATCTACTTTTTCAATTTTCAATTCTTCTAAAATATTTCGAATTTGGTCATGATTATTATGAACATATATAACATTAGGATATTCTTCTAATTTCTTTTTTGCTACTTCAAGGGCTTCTAAATCCCTATCAATACCAATTAGTATTCCTTTTGTAGATAGTCTTTTTAAAATTTCACTACTATGACCTGCTCCCCCGAAGTGTTCCATCTACGTAAATTCCATCTGGTTTGATATCTAATCCTTGTAAACACTCTTGTAATAGCACAGGTATATGATAAAAAGGTTTCTTTTTTGCTTCCATTTTTCTTCTTTCTAAATAGCATTTAACAGTTGGCAAGTATTTCTATACCAACTGTCTCATGCTTCCTTGTATTATTTTATTTCTTTTGTGCTATTTCTTTTTCATCTTTAGTAGATTTTCTTATCTTTTGTGTTCTTCTTCTTTTGTTAATCCATTTTCTTTTGTTCATTAAAATCTTTTGTTTGCTTTTTCTATTTGTTTATTATAATAATGTCTTTCGTTCTATTGGAAGGCGGATGTAATTACTTCCGCCTCAACCTTTGTACTTTTTTTCATTTTCTTTTGTATCTCAAATTTCTTTTGTTTTTTCAAATCTTTTGTATTCTATATAAACTTTTGCAAGTTATATAAGCCCTAGTTCTGACATATTTTCTGCAATTTCTTCTGCTGAAATATTTTCATTACTGCTACATTGTTTCCATTTCTCTTTGTCCCAAATTTCTAATCTTGTTGTTAATCCTATGATGACAACATCTTTATCTAGCCCAGCAAACTCTCTTAAATTATTAGCAATTAAAAATCTTCCTTGTTTATCAATTTCACACTCTGTTGCCCCGGCTAGAAAGAATCTAGTGAAGTCTCTGGCATTTTTATTGGAAATTGGTAGTGCTTTTAATTTTCCTTCGAATATTTCCCATTCTGTTAAAGAATACACAAATAAACATCCATCTAATCCTTTTGTGACAACGAACTTTTCTCCAAGTTCCTCTCTTAGTTTAGATGGCATTATGAGTCTTCCTTTTTGGTCTACAGAATGCTCATATTCACCAATTAGCACTTCTTTCACCTCTTTCCATTTCTAACCACTTTCCACCACTTTGCTCCACTTTGTAACAATTTTAATACACAAATTTTAAAAATGCAAGTATTTTTTCAAAATTTTTTTATTTTTTATCTTTTAATAGATAGAAGTAGTTCTCTTTTATTTCGTTAAGTAAAGATATAGCAACAGAAAATGAGATTTTAATAACCTTTGTAAGTTTATTAAAATCTCATTCCTCATTAATATTGTTTTACCAAATTGAAATTTGTTTTTCTTTTTCTTCCACTTTTCTTTTCTTATTAATGTCTACTCTGCCTTTAAAATCCAATCCAGCTTTTTTTGCATTTTTATGCTGAAATTCTCTTTTTATATTGTATAACTTACCATCTTTTATGAATTTTGCACCAGTTTGTTTAAAAGTAAATGTAATATTATTTTCCATACATTGTTGCCTAATTTCTTGCACCCATTCAAATTTGCATACTCTAGCTTCTTCGCCAGATTCTCCTCCACATATAATCTCTTCCACCCATTCTCCTAAGTATGGTCTTAAATTTATTTTTTCTAATAATGGTTCACAAATGATTCCTTTATGTTTAATAGGTAATTTTTGAAAAATTGGTAAGCGATAATCTGCTCTGTCTTGATTTTCACAAGTTACATATATACTAACATTTTCATATCCATTTCCCCAGTCATCTGGTAAACTTATCCAAAAGCGATCAATTCTTTTTGTTATGATTAAAAAGTCGAGGTCCATTCTTTGTTTTATAATGTTCCATGCTTCTTTTCTCCATTCGTCTGCTTCTTCTACAAAAAAATCCGAACTAAAACAAGTATATACCGTTTCACCTTCAGGTATTTTATATTCTCCCTTTTTGTTTCGTTTTATTGGTAAATTAAAATCTTGATTCTTCACCACGACACTACTATCCCTCTTATGTTTTTGGTCAATTCGATATACATAACAGTTTTGACACCCACTACTTAATTTATGGCATCCATGCCACGGATTCCATGTTGGCATTGCTTATCTTTCAATCTCCTTTACTAGTTCTTGGTATGCTTCTTCTGCCATATATGACTTTACTTTGTCATTCTTTTTATGCCTATTTAACATCCATACATGCACTGCATCTTTGGTTTCTCTAATATCCAATGTAATTCCCTGCTGTTTTGCCTTTTCTTCTAAAACATGAACATCTGGATTTAAAATATCTTTTGTTCCAGTAAAAATAACAACATTTTTTAATTTATCTAGTGGCCCTAAAATAGGATTTACAAGATAATCATCCATTCCGTTTTCGCCAGCATAAGCAATACCTGCTGCTTTTAAAATATATTGATTTAAAACAGGGTCCACTTTTTGTACTTCTTGTATTTGAGGATTTTCCATTGTCACATCTAACCAGGGAGAAAGTAAAATTAATTTGTCTGGTTGCTCTCCCCCTTTTTCTCCAATTTTCTGACACATTGCTAGTCCCATTCCTCCTCCAGAAGATTCCCCTATTACAATCAATTCCTTGTCTCCTATGTAGTTTTGTATGTCTTCATAGAGTGGTATTAGCATATTAAACACATCTGTATATTGATATTTTGGGGTTAACGGATAATCTGGTGCAATAATAATGCATCCTAAGTCTTTTACTAGGTCTTCTAATAACTGCCAATGTTCATCATGTAATTCTGTTACATAGGCTCCTCCATGAATATAAAAAATAATAAAATCATTTTTTATTTCTTCTTTGGGAATTAAAGCAAAAACGGAATTTCCCTTATAAGGATATTCTTTTAATTCATAAATTTCGGATTCTTCTTTTGGTAAAATCGCTGTTCTATTGATATAAAACAAATAAATAATGGCTGCTATTAATAAAATAATGATAATACACATTAAAATCAATGCTACTTTTAATGCTCTCATATATGGAATCTCCTTACAATTTCTGTTTTCATTTCTTTTCCAACAAAGCAAATAATGAGTGTTAATGTAACAATAGTTGTGATAGAAGATATTACAGTTGGTATTGTAGATGTCAATTTCCCCATAAATAACAATATCACTGGAATTATACTTACTACTAAAATAATAAGATGATAAATAATGTATTTTATGTATTTCTTTCTCATTACTATAAATAAACAAGTTAAAGTTACATTAGCAACTGTTACAATCATGGGAATTCCCCACGTAATAGACCAATTACGATATCCAATTGTATAATCAATAATCACCAAAAGCAAAGATGTACAAATGGTTTGTAACATAACATGTGATGCAATATTTACATTTTTCTTAATAGAATACAAAGTAGTTACCCAAGTATAAAGAATACCTATTATAGATAAGATGCTCCAATGAAAAGGAGGCTTTGTCAAGAAATCTATCAAAACACATGTAAATATTGCTAAAAGAGAAAGTCCTAATAATATTTTTATAGTAATATTATCTTTTTTCCTATCTCCTATTAATGGATATTGCCTTTCTTTTTTACCGTGATACACTCCATTTGTTTCTGTTTTTATTTTAATTTTTTCTTTTTTTAATGGGCTTAAAAATTTTTCTTCTATTTCTTGATCTGCCAAAATAGAAGTAAAAGTAAATACTAAACTATCTTCATAAGAACATAGGGAGCACTTTATTTTTTCGGCTTTTTCTGGTGCCAATAATATACTAAAATTTTCTATATATGGTCTATATTCTGGCAATACACTAATTTTTCCAATATTGCTAAAAGTAGTTGTCGTATATTTCCTAATTTCAATATAACTTAACTTAATTAAAATATTTTTTAATATTAGTGGAATGATTTTTACAAAAAAATTAACTCCTAATGAAACATTTTGACTCATAGTTTTTAAAATTTCTTCTTTTTGTAATTTCTTTTGAAATTCTTCCTTTACTATTTCTAGAATTTCTTCAAAGCTTTTTTCTTTTCTCATATCGATAGATACTGTTATATAAGAAAAGAAATTAGATGTCGTTGTAGAATAAAAATATTTTTTTAGGTTTACAGGTATACAAATTTTTATTCTTTTTTTTCCTTTATGCTTTTTATAATTCCCATGATAAATCCCATAAATAATCATTGCAGTAAAATATTCAGTAAGAGTAATTCCCTTTTTTCTACACAGTTTAATTACAGGTTTTAATTCTATTTCATCATGTGTCACTCCAATAGCATATAGAGGTAACTTTTCTCCCTTTAAAATATATGCTTTTTTATCATCTCGATTTCTTGGAAGATGTTTTTGATAATTTTTTAAATAACTATCTTCTGTATTTTTTCGGTCTACATTCTCTGTAATGTTTAATTCTTTTTCTAGGAATTGATTTGGATGAGCCAATTCTAGATAACGATATAAAATAGCTCTTAAAAATTCAGTTGCTCCATTCCCATCAGTCAAAGAATGAAACATATCTAAATTTATTTTATTTTCATAATAAGTAACTTTAAATAAATAATCATGATTACTTACAGGCTCTATATATTTGCAAGGATAATTATTTTCTTCTTCTACTATTGGGTTCTTGGGATTATGTTCTAAATAATACCAGAAAAAACCTTTTTTTAATTTTACTTTATAGGAGATAAAATAATTTAAAACTACTTCTACTGCATGTTGTAAAATTTCTGGTTGGATTTTTTCTTTTAATGTTGCAGATATTCTAAAAACAGAGCTAAATTTTTTATTGGATATGACTGGAAATACCTTAGCAGAATTATCCAATCTTCTCCATTTTAATAATCTACTTTCTCTCATAAATTCCTCTCTTATTGTTCTTGTGCTTAAGTGTATCATATTATTTTATTCTTGTCTATAGATTTTAAACATTTGTTTTCATTAAGAAACACTTTTCCTTAATCTATTGTTGTTGATGTTCTTCCTGTTCCTACCACATCTTCTTGCAAAGAACGCCACGTGTCACAACCAACAATACCGTCTGCTGAAAGTCCCCTACTTCTTTGGTAAGATGTAACTGCATTTTTGGTTTGTGTTCCAAAAATGCCGTCTAATCCACCTGTTCTAAATCCTAATGTGTTTAGATCATCCTGTGCAATTAGAACATAATTACTGATACTTCCTTGTCTTAATAATGGATATCCAGCTGTTCCACACGCAGGACTTCCAAAGCGTTTATCAAAATGTAATTGATACCAGCATAAAGATCAACTTTTTACATATATCTGTTAGATAAATTTATTTAAGTAACGTATTAACTATAACTATTCTTAAAATATTGTATATTTTTACAAATGTCTTTTTAAATATTCTAAACAATATCCTTTCCCAGCAATTTAATTCGTTTTTGATAAACATAATTTCATGTTTCATATAATATTCCTCCCCAAAATTTGACAAATCTTGTCTGGGAGAATATAATAATAATAGAATATACTCCACAGAGTGTATTTGTCAGGATAAGAGATAGGTCTATAGGTGCGCGGACTATCTCTTTTCTTTTGTCGAAAAAAATGGAATGCCTAAATAGCTGATATATTAACATACATCAACCCACATTCCATTAATCAAAAAAAGATTCTCTATAAATTCGACGACTACATTATACATTTTATGATAAAATATGACAATAGTTTTCGACATAAAATTTTTCGACAAAACTCACACATAAATTGTTGCTTTTGGGTTATTTTTGTATAAAAAAAGATAGCATTTCACTATCTTTCTATGTTTCATCATTATTTTTTATAATATAACCAATTCCTTCTCCTATCTTTCTAAAGATATAATCTTGATTTTGTTTAATATATATAATTCCTTTGTATAACAGTATTCCAACTATTAATACTGCTAGAACTTTCCATAAGAAATAATTGTCTTGCAATTTCTTTTTATTATTACTATTATTCTTATAAAAATTATTTAGTCCTATTAGAGTTGTGATTAATAATAATACGCAAAAAGTCATAAATAATACAACATCTTCTATTTTATTAATTTTTTGAATTGCTGAAACCGCTGCAGATACAATACTGAATGAAGCAATAAAGCCTAAAATAGTATATACTAAATTATTACTTTCTTCTTTTGATTTTTGATGTTCTTTTTCTAGATTTTGTTGCTTTATTTTGAGTTCTTCATTCTTGCTTTCTATATCCTTTATTGTCTGATAAAGTTTATATGTCTCTAATCTCAGTAGCAGTCTCTGGAACTCATAAATTAGTATCGTAAAGTCTTTATTTCTTTTATAACTAAAATCATTTGTCATATGGCAATCTTTTATTAAAGAATCTGTTGTAATTATTATTTGCTCTATTTTTTCTCTGTTTATTTCTGTTATTTTTTCTTGTTGATATCTTGCTATTTCTTCTCTTTGTGCTATTATAGCTTTAACTAAGCTTTTTATAGTAGTTTGTTGCGTTTCTGCTTGAATCTGGTCATTTGGTATCGTTATTTTCTTATTTTGTACCATTTAAAAATACCTTTTTAAACCATTCTTTAGTTTTAGCTTTGTCAATATAGCTTCTTGCCCCGAACACTACTCGGTTTCCATTTTCTTCCCATTTTTCATACCATGGTGAATCTCTTCTGTGAGTAAGTTTTACCAAATCCATTGCTGATAGTTTTCCAAAAACGCTATAAATATATCTTATTATTTTCTTTTTTTCTTCTGTGATCCCATTTCCAATATCCTTTTGTTCTTCATTTAAAATAATAGGATTTTCTCCATATACTTTAAATTCGTCATATAAAGGTATTGCGACTGGTCCAAATGCCCAAGCATTAAAATTACATTTGTACAGAAAATCTTCGTCATCATGCATAGCCATCCAGTATGCTTCTATAAAGTACATAATCTTTTGTACTTGCAATTGAGTAACATTTTCGTCATTTTCATTGAACAAAGAAATTAGATAAAATGCATCATGAACAATATTATCTTTTATTTCTTCCATTAGCAACACCCCTTTCTTTTTTATTTTCATTTACATTATATTATATGATTCTTTTTATTGCAACTACTTCCACATAAAAAAACAGCCAGCCCCGAAGGACTGGCTTTAGAAACGGATGGGAAGATGTTTTCCTACGACCCCTTTATTTTTATATCATATTCTGGTTGCTTTTTCAATATAACTAATAAGTAAATGTTCCATTTTTATATACTGTAACACCTTTGAATTGACCTATTATTTCTAATTTTTCCTCATTAGATTTGTCCAAATTTGTCACGAAGTTAACTATTCTCTGTTTCTCATTGTTGCTACTTGGTTCATATTCCAATGCAAAGAGTATTAATTTCTGTGTGTTTGACAGATTTTTCATTGACATTATATAATTATATCTTTTTTGTTTACTACTACCAGATATGCTTTTTCCACTTACTGTTCCATCATCTTTTTTGTCTGCTGAAAAATCTTGTAGCTTATATTTTAGATACTCTTGTATATTTACGCCGGCCTCTTTTATTATCGGATATTTTTTATCTTGATTATCTAAAATATAATTTTCATACAAGGATTGTTTTTCTGTGTACGGATAATTGGAATCTAGTAAAATTTGGATCTTATCTTTATCTTTTAAGTCTTGATTTTCTTTTAATTCCCCTAATTGTTTCTTTTGTTGAGTTTGCATATATACTTTTTGTTTATAATCTGCATAAGTAGAAATTGGAATATTAGAATTTTTTTGTGTTTCTTCTTCATCTAAAATATTCCATTTTCCTTTCCCGTCTTTATAATACTGTTCTGTTCCTATCTGGGCTGTATCCTTAGATACCTCCAAGTTGTCAACTTGTTCAAGTCCTGTTTTTGCAATTTGATTTATTTTGTTTTGAATCGTTCTTATTTGTTTTTTCTTTTCTTCATCAGACAAATCTGAACTTTGTACCTCTCTCTTTTCCTTATATAAGTCACTCATTTCTTTTGATTTAGAAGAAAAATACTTATATTTTATTTTGTCCTCATCTGTTGCATTATCACTATTATTTTTTACGGTTAATTCGTCTAGTTTCGTATAAAATTCTCCTGGATATTTACTCTTGATTACAGAATCAGTTGTAAATTTATCTTCAACCATGTTATTTTCAGCTTGCTTTGTCAGTGATGGCAAGACTACATCGGCAATTCCACCACCATATTGATCTAATAAATAATTAATTTTATATGGACTTTGATTTAATTTTTCTCCTAACCAAATGCTGAAACTATCTATTGTTTCGTCATATTGTTCTGCATTAGGTTTATCTTGTAATCTAGATGGAACTATATCCTCTCCATACCAACTTTTGTTTGTTATTACTTGAATTATTGGAGATATTACATTGTTGTCTATCGGATTGTTCGGAGCCAAATTGTCTGATGCGAAACTTATACTTTCCCAGAAGTCTTTTGCTAAATTATCAATATTTATTTCTTTATCTTTATTAACATATTCTGATACATTATTTACTATTTTTTGAATTACAGAAACAGTCCTTCCTTTCGGTATTCTTATAAATTTCCCGTCGCCATATTTTCCTATAATATAATAGTTGTCTTTTACGTAGTCTTGCAATTCATCATAGTCTTCGTCATCATTCCAAATCAAATTATTTAGTATTAAAGCTGGTATTCCTGCTATAGCATATTTAGTTGCTAATACTGCATATCCTTTTAATCCTTTTGTATGTGCTTCAACTATATTCCTTACTTGTTGAGATGCACCTTGTACAGAAGCATTTAGAAATGTTCCGCCATTTCTATTTATGAATTTAACAATGTCTCCTCCCGCCTTAAAGTTTGTTGTCACTCTGGACGCATCTAACATTGAAGTTTCTACACTTCTCCCTTTCTCTCTACTAGCAATATATTCCGCCAACCTTGGAGCCATTTCAATTACGTTGTTGATATTGCTTATTTTCTCTAAAGGTATCATTACGGCTTTTTTTGCCCTATTTACTTTTTTATCACTTTCAAAATTTCCGTCTTTAAAATAGCTATTTTGTTCTCCTCCATTTCTAATGTATTCTTTATACCAGTAACCTTTTGATATGATCTGTGCATACGCTTCTGGAAATTTTGAATATGTTTTTAATGAATGTTGAGAATTTATTAATACGTCTTGTGCATCTTTTACTGCATTAGTAACTAAGAATAGCGGATTGTATTCTGTTAAAACACCCCTTCTAATATTACTAATCTTATTTGGCGTTTTAAACGTTTTTGATAATATTGAACTATCATTTACTGGTTTTAATGCATCATACATATCTTTTGTTATTTCAAAAGTAACTTTTTCTCCATTATCAAAAACCGTAAATGTTGGATTTTCTCCATTTTTTCCTTCTTTTAAAAGTTCCGTATCACTATCTGTATTTCCAATTTCTTCTAATATTGCATCAATGTCTGTTTTTTGAACATTTTGTATTGTATTTAATGTGTTCATTAGTTCTACACCGAAATTATTTCTTGCACTTGCTCTATATGTCTGCAACGTTCTATCTGCCATGGTTTGAAATAATGGTTGAATATCTGAATTTCCACCCTTAGCTCTTGCCAAAGGTGCATTTATTCCAGTTCTATTAGTATCTAACGGTACTTTAATTACATTTCCTTTTGAATTAACTCTTTTTATCGGTACATAATGAGGATACATTTCTCCTAACCTATCAGATAATTCTTGTGAAATAACACCATTTCTTACCAATTCTTGTTTGTTAGCATTGTTAAAATCGTATACATCTCTTGCCCATTCTTTAAACTGTGGATATTTCTTTTCATAATCTTCTACAATTTTTCTTGACACTTCAGCTGTTACAGTATCTCCAAAAACAGGTTTGTTTTTAATAGTATTTTTTCTTTCATAATTTATCCCAGTATCACCAGCGAACCTTTCTTCTAGTGTCATTCTATCAATATTTAATTGATGATACATATATTGTTGAAAATCACTAACTTTGCCTCCCACTTCTGCTCTTATGGTCTCTAAGCTTTTACTTATCTGCTTCTCTGTTTTTGTTTTAGGGTTCATTTCATATCTAGCTTGTCCAATAGCATTTTGTCCTCTTGCATTAGCCGTTAAAGTATAATCCCATTTTCCTTGCAATTCCCTATTTTTAGTTTTATGGGATAGTTCTTCAAATACAATTCCTTTATCTACTAAATTAGCTTTTAATATTGCCCATTTTCTGTCTTTTTCTTTCGTTTTTTCTGGTGGTTTCTCTAATATTTGCGCTATTTTATCTTCTTCAATCTTTTGTTTTTTTTGGTTTTCCTGATCTTGTGTATATTTTCCTGTTTCCAGATTGTTATTATTAGCAGTCGGTGCAATCTTTACTTCTTGTACGGTTTGTCCTGTTCCTGTACCTTTGTAGTTTTTGTCTAGATATGTTTGCCATGAATTGTTTTTATTTATAGAATATCTAAATTTTTCCAATTCTATTCCATATTCTTTTCTATCACTTTTCTTCTCAATTTCTTCCAATTTTGTGTAATTATTTTTGTCTTTATTCTCTGTATAATTTTGTTCAATATCATA
The DNA here is from genome assembly GCA_944390965.1 of uncultured Clostridia bacterium. Taxonomy (GTDB): domain Bacteria; phylum Bacillota; class Clostridia; order TANB77; family CAG-508; genus CALXRW01. The sequence continues at coordinate 35,166 of CALXRW010000003.1, read as the reverse complement.
TTCATGATTACTCTTTCCATTCTTATTATTAATATTAAAATAATTATACACACTATCTTTTACTTTATCAAGTAAATTTCTATTTTTTAAGTATTTATTTAAGTCTTTATGTTGTGGTTGTAGTTTTGAACTTTCAGGAGCAATATTATATATGTCTTTATTTTTATATTTTTCATTTAAAAATCTTGATTTAGTATCAGAGGCCTCTATTTCTCCTAAACTATTGTAATATGCTAATTTACTTTTTTTAGAGCTACTGCCACCTTCAAAATTTTCTATATGTTGTATAGCATGCTGTATTTCGTGTATCAATGTTGCTTCTAGTCTTTTTTGATTTGTGATTAATTCCGAATTTATGCTTATAATATTATTTTTACTATTAAAAGATCCGTTTGGTTTTAATGACTTACTTATTTCAACAGAATAATTGATAAGCTCTGGATATGCTATAAATAGTGTATCATGTTCTAGAATATCACCAAGTTTATATTCTTTACCAGATTGTAATATGATATTATTTTTCAAAGTCATATCTTTATCTGAAAACTCAAATTTCCAATCTCCATTTTTATCTTGAAACCAATTAGTTTGTTGTCTTATTTCTTCATTGCTTAAACCATTTCTTTGTAACTGTTTAGCTCTATTATATAATTGCTCTAATGTAATATTATTTGATGGATTAGATTTTACTAAATTTTGCATGCCTTTTTTTCCAGCAATAGAATATAAATCCTTATTAACATTGTTAGAATTTTCTTGCTTATATGCATTTTCAAATTTATTTTTAACATCTGTCCAGAATATTTTTTCACTTTTATATCCAGTTGCTTTGTTAATTTTATTTAACTTATCAACTACCCAGTTATATATTTTTCTTCCCAAAGTAGGTTTTTCTATTGTTAAATTGTTAACAAACTCTTGATTTCCAAGCTTGTTTCCAAGAATATCAGCTACTGCTTCATTATCAACTAATGTTTCAAATTCTATGCTGTTTCTATCATAAACTTTTGAGTATAATTCTTCTAATGACTTCCTTGCTTCTGCATAATCAGTTTTGTTTTCATTGTAATTTAAAATTAAATCTCTTAATTCGTTATATTCGTTTGTGCCTTCTAGATCATGTGTCAATTCATGAGTAATTACACTTTCCAAAGTTTTATTTGTATCTGCATTAGGATTTAAAATAACTTCTCTTGTGCCATCAGCATTACTTCTCCAAATTGCATTCGTATTAGTATTATCAAATAAATCAGCATTATAGGTAACATTTATTCCTCTTTCTTGTGCTACTCTATTTATGGATTTTACGGTTTCATTATTTGTATCAATATTATATTTCCTTGCACTTTCCTCGTAAGCTCTATTAGCATATCTAAATTGTTCATTTTTAACAGGAAGAGATTCTTCATTCATCTGTCTCACTATATCATTTCGACTTATTTGGTCTCTCTTTTGATTGTTTTGTTCTTCTGATGTATTTTTTATTATATTCTCAGCTTCTGATATCCAAGATTGTGCTTCTGCTTCCTGCTGTTTATTTAAATTTAATTGTTTAACATCATTATATGTTCCTCCACCTAATCCCAAAGCCTGTAACACTGCAGTTGTTAAAAATGTTGTCTTAGCTGTTTCTCCTGAATTTTCCCACCATTCTTTTAGGTTTGGCATATCTTTTCCATTAACGATCTTATCTACTAAATTTCCTCCAGTATCACTTATAATTTCTTCTGCTATTTCTCCACCAAATTCATATCCTTTACTTAATAACATCTGACCAACATTACTTTTTACCTTGCTTGATATACCCTTAGCAACCAGATCATCTAAGCTTGTCCCTTTTGATAAAATGTTTCCTCCAAATATTCCTTCTGTCGCATATTCTAATCCACCTTTCGCCAATCCTGTAAGAGTAGCCTGACCGAAATTTGAATTATCTTCATTTAATGTGTTAGTCATTTCATTTCCTGCCACGCCAAGAGCTTGGGTGATTCTTCCAGAATTTTTAGCTAAGTATTGTGTTACTTTATTGCCGGTAGAGGCTCCTGCTGATGCTCCTCCTGTTAAAACTGAAAGACCAATACTAGGAGCCATGTTCCCTAAGGCTCTTGAAACTTGATTTATTGTTTTCACTGTTTCATTATCAGTTTTTTCTGTTATTTTAGAACCAATCCCTGTTATTTCGTTAAGAGCTTTCCAGCGATTCTGAGTTGCAACACCTGCATTATATAAATCTTGATTATTAAATACTTCTCCTAATTTTTTTTCTGCTTCACCTAGTGGATTTACCACTAAACTACCTAATCCTGTTCCCCATTCTAATCCTCCTCCTAAAAAATTTATTAAGCCTGATTTAACTCCACCATTTACTGGGTCTTTTTCTATTTCGTCAGCAACTCTTGTAGCCATTATATCTGTGACTGTAGAAACAAGTGGATTAGGATTTTGTGCCACCCCATTAATAAAACCTTCAAACGTAGATTCATTACCAGCAGGTCGTGCATTAGGATTTTCAGAAACTTCTTTGGACAATTTCTTTTTTTCTCTAACTAGATACGTCCTTCTTTCGCTGGCACGAGGCAATATTTCACTGCTACGTCTTTCTCTGCTGGTCGGTAAGATATTGTTCTTTCTTTGCTCGTTTGCAATAGATATTTCTTGAGTTATTTGTCTTTTTTGCTCTTCTATCTGTCTCTCTTGTTCTTTTTTCTTTAATTCTTCTTCAATTAAATCTCTAAAACCCATTTTTCCCTTCCTCTATCTCCCAATATTTAATTTTCCGTTTAATAACCATTCTGTAGGATTTTGTAATGGTTCCCTTTCTTTTTTGCTACTGCTTGATTTATTACTTGAACCAGTATTGTTAGATGAAATAGTATACAATGAACTGTCTTCTGGAAAGCTATACGCACTGCTAACACTACTACTGCTACTACTGCGACTGCTTCCACTACCCGAACTGCTAGCTTTTTTTTTTGCAAGTTCAAGTTCTTGTAATGCAAGTTCAAATTCTTTCTGCCAGTTCGCTTGTTCCTGTGCGATTTGTTGTTGTTGTGAATCATAATTTGCAAAATTCAAATAGTTGTTTAATGCGTCTTGATATTTCTGATAAGCAAGTTGATCTCCATATTTTTGTATTTCTAATTTCGCGTTTTCTATGTCAGAAAGTAATTCGCTTTCTTGTATCGCATATTGTAATTGAATCTCATTTAGTTGTTTGTTTATATTGTTTATTGAAGTATCTCTTGATTTTTGCAACCCACTTAAATTGTTGCCATATGCATTCTCAATATTGGCATATGCACTTCCAACTAAACCGCTTGTATTTAGTCCTGCTTGAGATAATTCCTGTTCAACAGACTTCTTGCCTAACATAGAATTAATATATGCTTGTCTTGCATTGTCATTGTACGTTTGCAATACATCATCTCTTTGTGAATTTACTTGTGTTTCCGCTAACTGTTTATTTTGTTGTAATGCCTGCTTCTGTTGTTCGGCAATTTTTTCATATTGATTTAGCAAAGCTTGTGTTTCATTTCCAGAATTAGCAGTTTGTGCTTTTGCATACTCCTCTGCCAATTGTTGTGTTGTTTTTTGTGGGGTTGTGTTTTGTGTTGTTGCTGGAGCTGATTGCTGTGCTCCAGGCAAATTTAATGTATTTCCGGCATATATAAGATTTCTATTAGTAATATATGGATTTAATCCCATAAGGGTATCTACTGTTGTACCATATCTAGATGCTATTCCACTTAAGGTATCTCCTGATTGTATTGTATATGTTGACATTTCTTTCTCCTTTCAATAAAAAGAGGCTGTGTAGCCCCTTTTATATTATTTAACTCCGTCTAACCATTTACAGAATCCAATCTTATAGTTGTTCTGATTGTCTACTTTGTATCTCACCATGGCTCTATTTTCAAATATTCCAAAGCAATCACATTGCTCATAAGGATTTAAACTTCCTATATTCTTCGTACAATTTGTATCTGCATATACTGGTTCTACTGTACTCCCATTTTGATATGTTTTCATTTCTTCTTCCTCACTTTCTTGTTTTATTTCTTCCGCTTCTTCTGTATAAGCTGGAACGCAATATGCGCGTATGTCTCCGCTGTCCAGAGAATATGTGCATCTTTTAACCATATTGTCTTTGTTTCCTTCTATACTGTAGAGTGTATTACCTACTACTTTTTCCACGATACCAATATGATCGCTTGTAGTATTGTGGTTATAATCAAACAATACTATGTCTCCTGCTTGAGGAGTATAATTTCCTCCATTTGCTCGACTATTTTTGTATTGTCCTTTTTCATCAAACCAATTCGCTGTGCTTGGCACATAAGCCATCTTAGGAATAATATCTTCCCCAACACCTGCTTGATTTGCGCACCAGCAAACAAACATATTACACCATTCGTCTTGCATTCCATACCACTTGCCATATTTGGTTATGTTTGTTCCTTGTTCTTTATAACCAATCTCATTTTTGGCTATCTCTACTATTTTGTTTCTCATATTTTCTCTTCCTTTCCTTGTATTTTTTGTGTTGTTCCATAACATTAACGATTGTTACACATATAAAAACTAAAAAGAGCAATATTAAAGCTATCATAATATCACTCCTCTTTATTTATTAAATTTCTAAACATTTCGTATAACCCCGTTGAAGCTAAACCGCTAAATAATCCTGTTAAGATCACTTCCGCTGTAATTCCGCCAGATAAGTTAATTAATATATTAACAATTAGTCCTAAAATTCCCATAATTAGTGGTATGTATTTGTTTGGAATAAAATCTAAACTGTTCTTAATAATGTACCCAACGCATAAACAAATTCCAACTACTAAAATGCTAAAATATTGTGTTAAAACAGATATATCCATGCTACTCACCTCCTGTCATCATAAAAAATCTTATTAACCAAGCAACTAAACTAAGTCCAAACCCCATAAATGCACCAACTATTGCACTTGTTATGTTTTGTTTAACTAACTTTTTGTTTTCTTTATATTCTGTAAATTCTTTAGAATTTAGTGCATCTACTTTGCGATTCGTCTCGTCCATCGTCTTTTGCATATTCTCCATGTTAATCGCTAAAATATGTACATCTTCTGCTAAACTTTTGGTTGATTTAATATCTCTTCTTAGTTCATCAATTACATTTAAAATACTTTCTCTTTCAGCATCGCATTTCGCCTGATGTTCTGCTAATTTTATAACTTCTTGAGTTAATTGTTCATTTGTCATATTTTTATTTCCTTTCTGAAAAAAATAATTTAGAACGCTATAACATTTAATTGGGTGTCTGCCGTTACATCAGTACTTGTTCCGTCCTGAACCAACATATAAGCTAATTAAATCTCCTTCTTGTACTTGAACAGGCATTAATGGAACAGCATGCGCAGTCCAATTGTCTTGACGGTGATATGTTCCCATTACAGCATTCCCATTTTTCCTTATCGAGAACATCGTGTCTGATGCTACATTTGTATTCATAGACGAGATCGCAGACACAAGTATTCTGGTTATTCCAGCTCCTATACGTATTGCACTACCTTGTTTTGTAAATTTTGTACTATCACTAGTCACAAAACTTTTTGTATTCGAAAGTTGCGAAGCTCCCCATGATGAATATGTCACAATGTGTCGATTAAAACTTAGTGTTGCATAATTTAATTCTGCTTTACTAGACATTAGTTCTAGAATATTTTTTCCATCTGCTTGTAAACTTCCGCCTTCTTCTTCATCATAAATTCCTCCGAAGTTCACTCCATATCCCTTTAAAGCATCCATCAAAATTTCTCCTGAGGCAACTTCAATACTCATTTGCGAAACAGATAATTCATCTGTAACCTTTACTTCAACATCATATTCTGTTCCAAAACTAAAAGTATCTGACGTCAATTCCACATTAGTTGCTGTAAAAACTCCTGTGTCCGAATTAATTACAAAAAGATTCTTTATACTTATCCAGGAACTCCATGTTGCTTCTGTCTTTTGTTTTTTTCGGTATTGTATAGTTTTTATGGTATTTGTGACTGTACCGAAATTAACATTGTCATATTTCCCGTTCCCAGTTACTCTAACAGTAGTACCTACCCCATCTTTTCTTTCAAATTTTATCGACTGTAATAAAATTTCTGTAAAATCTATTGCGTCTATTGATTTTGACACTAACGTTTGATTATTTCTACTGTCTGTAGCATATACAGAAACTACATTTGAATTTATACCATTTATTACTCCAGATACTTCCAAAGTTTCTGAATAAGATATTTTTGTACTTTTATCTCCAGCAACAACATTATAATAATTTTCTGTAGCATAATTTTTAGCTATCATTTTATTTGCATTAGATATTATAGCCTTTAAATTACTATATTTTTTTATATATTTTTGATTATTTCCAGTTAAATTCTTCGTTGTGGTATTTATGTCTTCGCATTCAAAATTAGAAAATGTTGGATTGCTATTTACTACAGTCATAGTTCTGTCTAAAAGAGACCACCATGTTTCCACTCCGTTAAGTATTGTGGCAACAACGTACCTAACAGTAAGCGTGTTAGAATTTGGGCATTTAGAATATAGAAGATTCCTTTCTGTTTCCGTTAATGCGAATGTATAAATTCCTCCACTGCTTGACACGTTATTTCTATTTATTGTAGCTCCTGAAAACTCTAACCTTAAATTTAGAGAAAATCCTCCTGGATTTTCAAAATTCATAGAAGGATTTTGGTTGCTGTTGAAATTATTTGCACTTGTAATATTTGCTTGTCGTGGTATTCTTGTTAACTCCATGTTTCCAGAAGCATTTAGCTCCACTGGTAAAAAATATCTATTATCCGTGAATATTCTAAATGATATTGGAATTGTTTTTGTACCATCTGCATTATGATAAATTCTTCTAGTTCCTGATACTATTGATTTACTGCTGTGTGCTGACATAGATGTTTGATTTCCACTATTATTCTGATAAGCTACTTGCTCTCCATTAATATAAACATCATATCCAATAGTATATCCACTAAAACTCATAGAGCCATTATACAAAATCAACTCATAATTTACGTCTGTATAATTGTTAGGAATATTTTGTGACCCTTGATTAACTACTAATATTGCATAAAATGTATTGTTAGTGTTTGACTGAAAATTTGCCATAAATTTTTTCTCCTAATATAAAACTAAATGTATTTTTGAATTAATCACCTTTCTTGCAAGTGTATATTCAGCTATTTTTACCTCTTCCTCGACTTCTAATCTTTTAAAGAATGCCATATCTTGATTTATAAAAAAAATATTAGCTCCTCTCCAAGTAGCTAATATCTCATTCTCGTCTATCAACATCTCGTTTTCACCAGATTGTATAGAGAAGCCTCTCTCATCTGCTTTAAAATTTTTTGAATAAATTTCTCCCTGATAAGAAGTCCATTTTGTCGCGAGCGTATTATATTCAAGCTTTATATCTGAAACTTCGAAAAATCCCATAATTGGCACGATATATGCAACTTGTTGAACTCCCATACTTGCTCCTGTTGGAAGAAGTGAACTTGAAATTGGAGTTGTCTCCCATTCGACAAATTCTGTTCCATTATATTTAGCTCTTTTTACAATGTCTGTATCAGTGTTGTTCCAATATAAACCTTTTTTAGGAGTTGGCTCAGCATTGCCAGTAAATACGCAAAAAGATGGATAAAATTCAAGAGTAGGAAAGAACGATTTAATTTCCATTTCATCAAAATCCACTGATGTCTCATAATAAAACCCATATACTTTTCTATAAGTCCATACTTTTCTTGTTGTTTCATCATAACAACTCATCTGGGTTTCAAGTAATTCCCATGTTTCTGTTTCATTGTTATATTTTTTAGGCATATAAACTGTTGTATCTAACCATATTTTTTGTATGTCTGTGGGAGCCGTACCGCTTGCCACTACTTCAATAAATTCTTCTTTCTTTGGTATTTTTATTGGTATTTCTATTCTAGAAGCTGTCTTCATATCATCTGGAGTAATCACAATTCCATATTCATATACTGAATACAAATCTTCTATTTTTTCTAGCTTTTCTAAATCGGAAAACATAACTCCAATACTTATGGTTCCCATTTGACTTGTGTTTTTTATCACGCAAGACAAAGCCAAATATTCTTCATTTTTATTCAAAATTATTGCTTCTGGTGCATTAAAAACATGAGATACTGCAAAGTTGCTTCCTCCGTCAAGTTTTATTACTCTTCCACTCATTGTATTTTCTAATGCACTACTGCCATCTCCCCAATATTCACTTGAACTAGTATTGTTTAATAAATTTTGATATTCTGAATTATCTGCATTTTCTAATTCTTGTACCCAAAAATTAAATCCATTTATCATTGCACTATTTCTGATTAAATTGTTTCCTGACATTTTGTTTATTGAGAATTTTAAATCCTCTTGAGACTGCGTCAATTCTGTCATGGAGGTTATTACGTCTTCATCTATTCTTTTTTCCGTATCGGCTACTTTTTGATTAATAACTCCTAAGTCGGTTGATATGTCAATCGTTCTTTGTATTACCATATCTACATTCTCAACAACTTGATCCACTCTTGTATCATACACTGCCACCCATGTAGTTCCATTATATCTATGTAATTTATTGTCATTTGCAGTATCTATCCACAAATCTCCTACACCCATATTTTTTGTAGGCTCTGTCTCCGAATAAAAACTCTGTATTTTTCCATCAGCAATCAGCCTAGCCTCATTAGCTTCTTCAAATGCTTCTGTTATTGCTGGATCATCTAATAATTGCCAAGCTTCTCCATCGTATCTATAAAGTTTTCCCTTTACATAATCTCCTACATTGTCTGTAACATACCATAGATCACCAACATGCTTTGCTTCGGGAACAGTGTTTTGATAATAAGTTGTTATTAATCCATCTCCGATTGCTTCCTCTACTACTCCAATTCTTTGAATTGCGTTATTTAAATTATTACTAACTTCGTTTATACTCTTTATGGTTCCATAAGAAAGCATATTGACCCAATCATTTTCATTGTAGTTGTTTCTAGTTGCTGTGGTTATTAATATTTCTCCCTTTTTCCCTGCTTTGTGATCATTATCAGTTTGCAATATCCACATGTCACCAATTTTATAATTGCTAGGTTGCGTTAAATAAATTTTGTTCTTGTCTTCTGCCTCAGCTTTAGCCCCACTCTCTGTTGTCCAGTCTGAATCCGTATAAGTTCCTATCACTCTTGTGTTTATGCATGTATAAACAGTATAGCCATCAATCCAAGTATCACCTTTATAATAAGGTGGTTGTGGCTTTGATGCATAATGTCTACTCACATTTTCGTATTCTTTATTTATATTTTGTTCTGCATTTTTTATTGCTCTGTTCAAATATCCTAAATTGACGGTATCTTCATCATATTTTGGTTCCATTTTAATCTCCTTTATAGAAACTTCCCACTGTGTAAATTACAGAAATAGAATTAAAACACATATTAGTCTCTTCTTTGTTTTCAACATATAGAGAAAAGAAAGATAGCTTTTTAGCTTTCTTCCTAATCATTGTTGTTTTAGGATATGTAGAATTTGTATATACTTTTGTTAAGACCTGTTTAGTCCCACCTCTCAACCTATATCCAATCACCAGTTTCGAATTAGTAGGATTACTTGTTATTGAAATTCTTTTTATATTCTTTTTATTAGATGGTCTATTTAAATCCAGAATTACAGAGTTCCATTCACATTCAACATTGTTAGTATTATCCTTATATCGGTCTATGTCCGAATTGTCTCTAAAAGTACATATATTTCCGTATTTGTCTCCGAAATACAACTTATTATTCCATACAAACCAAACTCTTACAGGTAAATTAGTCCAAAAATACCATTCGTATTGATAATCACTATATCTACCAAAACTGTTTGAGCTCTTAAACCTACTATCTGCCACATACACATGATCATTAATTGCCAAGTAATACTTGCCATCATTCACAATTCCAATTGCTTTCTCTAGGTTCTCTTCTTGTTTCAATTTAGAATCTATATAATAACTTCTATGATATACAAATCTTTCGTCTGTTAATGTTGCTGTATTTAATGCAAAAACCCCATTTTTAGTTAATATTAACGGATCATTAATTAGCATATCGTGAGCATGTTTTGCTATGTTTCCCTCTCCTTTTGTACTTCCCTCTAGCGGAAAAGCTTCACTTCCATTATAAGTTCCATAACCTATATAAAAAATTGTACTATCGGTATCTGATACGTTTTTTAATACGGCTAATTTTCCATTATTCAACTTTATCATTCCACTTATTGGAACAACTTCTAATCCTATCTTTATTATGTTCTCTACGGGAATATAGGTTATGTCATCCAAATGAGAATATGTAACTATATTAGGATAATCTGGATTTCCAGCCATAAAAATTCTATTGTTGGCTCCTGCATATCCATATACAGTTAATATGTCACACTTGTTAATTTGTGCCTTATTTTCGTTACTTGTCTTTTTATACTTTATCCTTACATTATCTCTTCCATCTACTGGAGAGTTTCCAATTACTGCGTTAAATATTACTTGCCCTTTTGGTAAATCTACTGTATAGTCTGTATTGGCAGTTTTTGTTATCCATTCGCCACTCTCATTCATAACTTCTACGCTCTCAACTGCACTTATACTTGTCTCTGCCAACTGATATGTTTTATCTGTTTCATTGCTAGTAAATAAATTGATTCTACTATCTTGTATAAGATTTACACTTTCATACATTTGGCTTTCTAATCCGTTTGGAGCCCTGGCAATTTGAGTTGTCGGAATATAGCCAATTTCATCTAAATATCTAATTTTATTAGTACTTTCTAAAAGATCATATACAACTGCTCTTTTCCCATCTAAAATAAGTAATTTAGAATTTATAATTACTCCATTTGAAATAGTATCCTCTAACCCTGTTAATATTTCTGTATAACTACTAAAATCTGTCTGCATTTCATACAATTTTGTTCCACAATGCACTATAAAATATTCTCCGCCAATTGTATCGACATTCCATATTCCATTAATATTGGCTTTTTGTCCTAAATACGCTAATATCTTATATCCATTTCTTTTCTCTATGGTTCCGTCTTTATTTATAAAATTATATCCATTAGGCGTTCTTCTTCTATCTATTTCGGCTATGGAAGACGTGAAATCAACTCCTAAAAAGCTAGTTAAATTAGCTTCATATGTAGTTGGAGATGAAGGAACATTAAAATTCGCCATATCAATATACCTCTTCTATACTTTCTTGATTTTCTATGTTTACAAGTAAGTCTTGTAATCCAACCTCAAATTCATTTCTATAAGCTGTTGCTTGACTAATATCATCATCTTTATATAACTGGCTTGCTATATAAAGTGGAATTAACACACATGCATCTTTTGGAATTTGCAACTCATAATTATCTAAAGTATCTTTATCTATGTTATCTATTGTAGTTTTTTCGTATTTACTCGTTTCGTCATTATATTTATATGTATTTTGTATATATGGCTTAATTCTCTGCAAAGCCTCATTACAAACTGCTGGCATTGCACTTAAATACCATTTACAATCATCGTCTTCTCTTAATTCTTCTAAATCTTCAACCGTTATTGGATCATCTTTTGCAAACATCTTTTGTAATGCGATTACCTGTATCTCTCCCCAAGTCATAAAAATCTCCTTTCACTTTTGTTAGAATCGAACTAACAATAATCCTTTAAAGTGATATAAAGGACTAGTTCTATACTAGCCCTGCATTTTTTAATTGTTCATAAACAGGAATTGAAACTTCAGTTTCTTTTCCTCTCTCAACTGTTGCATATTTTTCATTAATTCCTATTGTTATTTTTTTATCTTTAGGATTTAATGGATCAATTGGGATATTTACTTTTACAGTCTTTTCTGTTTGATTTGTTGCCACCTGATTTTCCTCCTTTATAAAAATAAATAAAGGGAGTCACTCACTCCCTTTTACTAAGCACCTACGCCAGTTTCTACTCTAACCAATGCTAAAGGTTGTGTAATAACTGCTGTAAAACAGTTCTTCCATCCAGCACTTGCTCTTTGGTTTAATGGGTCTGTAGAACCAGCAGAACCATTTGGTTTTACAATTATTTCTGGCTTTCCTGCACCACTATCCAATTCTACGCAAGCATAAGAATCTTTACCATAAGCGTAGGCAAGATGTACAGATATTTTAGTACCAGCTGTAGCAGAAGAATCTACAACACTTAAATTAGTCGTTTCAAAGAATTTCATTCCGTGCATTTTTCCAAGTTCACCTTTTACCATTTGTTCTGGTTTTGCATACTTAGAAACATCAATCCATGCATCGTCGCTCATTAAATCGTAGGCAATATCTGGGTCAACTTGCATATGATAAAATCCATCGGAAAATCTTTTTGCATTAGCATTTTTTAATTTTCTTACTATTTTTTTGATATCATCTGCTGTTAAATGTTTAGTTTCTGCTGTTTCTAGTCCTGCTCTTGTTGTTGCTCCTCCAGCAAAATATACATTTGTCCCCTTTGAAATTGCAGTTTGTATTCTATTGTCAATTACAACTCCAGCTTCTTCTCCTAGCAACTCAGATGTTTCAGTTAAAACTGGATCAATTCCTGTCATTTGAATTAAATCGGAAATTAATACATAATCACCTTCTTGTGCAACTACGGCTGTGATAGTTGTAATATCTAAGTCATTTCCATCTGGCGTTACGCCTTCTGTTAATGATGCACTTGGTGCAGTTAATGAATTAAATTTTCTGAAATTCATTGTTCTTCCTTGATTTTTAGGTAACTTTTTCTTTTGCGCGTCTTTATAGAAGTTTAGTTGTGGTAATAATCTCTCTAAAAGAGTTCTTTCATAAAAAGTCTTGTCCTCAGCTGATAATTGATTATGATTTTCTACGTTTGTTATAACTTGTGTTTTTGTAGCCATATTTCATTCCTCCTCTTATTTTTCGGCAATAAAAAAATAGCTACTTAATTATTTAAGCAACTATTTTAATTCACCATTTTTGGCTTTTTGAACATATTTTTCAAATTGTTCTGTGGTCATATTGTTCCAATCTAGCTCCTGTGTGTCTGTTTCTTCTATGGCACCAGGTGTAGTAGTATTGTTCGCCACAATCTGTTTAGCAGTTTCTACAGACTTTTTTTCATATTTACTAATTAGTTTCTGATAATCTGCATAAATATCTGCTAGTGGTATTTTCCCCACTTTTCCGTTTGCAAATAAAGCAAAATCTTCATCTTTGGTAAGTTCTTGAAGCTTTTCCGTTGAATACTTATCCACAAAATCTTTAGTATCATTTTTATACCAAGTATCTTGTTTTTGTTTCTCTTCAACTTTAATTTTCTCCTCCGCTTCTTTTCTAGCCTTCTCTTTTTGTAATTCTCTATATCCTTTTACTGGGTCTTGTCCTTTCGCATCTAATTCAAACATATCTAGATATTCTTGTACGTCATAACTGTCTTTAATAACTTCTCCAGTATAAGGATTTTGCTTACCAATATAAGTCTGAATTTTTCCTTGTTGCAAACCTTGCTCATACGCTTCTTGCCTTGCTTGTTCTATCTTCTTTTTAGCTTCTTCCTCCGCTTGTTTTCTAGCAAGCCTTGCATATTTGTTATCCTCTTTACTTTGCTTAGCTTCATCTTGTTCTTTTTCATTTTGTTTCACTTCCTCAGAATCAGTTGTTTCTGAAGCTTCTTTTTCTTCTACACTTTCTGTAGCATTTGTTTCAACAGTACTTTCAACTGTTTCTTCTTGTTCAGCGACCTCAAGATTGTTTGCGCTTTCTAATTCTTCATTATTTTCCATAATAATCCTTTCTAATTTGAGATTTTTTCGCTATTCTCATGCGAATTTATATAAAAAAATAACCCTATAATAGAGTTATGATTTATATCATATTTAAATTGTTGGCTTTATTTGTGCTTGTTGTATTTGTTGATTTTGTTGTTGCATTAAATCGTCTCTAGCCACCAATTGCATAACCAATTGCAACAATTGCGGATTTGCCATTATTTTTTGACTGATTTCTGGCGGTAACAATTTCTTCTTTCTGATTTCTTTTAATTGTTCTTTAAAAGGCATTGCTGTTTCTGGATACAGGTTAATATAATCGTCAAAAGTTATATCTCCTCTTTGTAATGCTTGCTCTAATAAGTTGATGCTTAAACTTTCTGAATATGCACTACCAGAACCTACGTCTATTGTTGTTTCAAAATCCATATTTTGATACATTTCTCCATTGAAGGTATGTAGTTCTTGTCCATTATCATCTTCTATAATATATTGAGTATCAAATTTATAATAGGATTTAAAAAACTGCTCCCAAATCTTTGCAATTTTTTCGTGTGTCCTCCAAAATGCTTTTTGCACATCTTGGATAGGTACTTTGGACTGTGTCTGTAATGCCACTATAGCACTACCACTCATGTTTTTTCCTAACACCTCGCCGGATACTACTTCTGTAGAACCCGTAACAATTCTTATTACTTCTATTAATTTGTCAGATACCGTTAATGGCATACTGCTAAAGTTGGGTGGATTCAAATATCTGATTCCATCAAAATTAGGACTATAGTCTGTAATTACTTCTCCTGGGGTATTTGTTATTTTTTTACCTTGCAACGCTATCGGTCTTGTCAGAACCTTAGGAAATCCCATATTTTGTCCTGCCATTTGCATCATAGCATAATTAAAATTAATCGCTTTTTGTACTGGTATAATTTGTTCTACTTCTCCTATTCCATAAATACTTTTTTCTCTACTATCATAAGAATCTACTACTATAGGATATAAGGTTATCTTAAAATTTCTTGTGTCTGGCTTGTCTATATCAACCATTTCACTGTCTTCGTTCGTATTGCCTTCTTCGTCTGTTTCCAGTTTAATTTTATCAGCATTAGGTGTTAATGATGTTTCTGGTTGTATTATCATGTTTTTTGTGCTTTTTATATAATACACTTCCCCGTTTTTTCTAAAATATTTAGTTAATACGGTTGCGTATTCTTCATTCTCTTGCTCCTCTGCATTATAGTTCTTCTCAGTATCGTCATCTGACTGAATTAACTCTATTTCTGTTGTACTTATGCCGTTTTGTTTTGCAACTTGTTTTAAAGTCTTTACATTCTCTCTACTTTGAATAATAATCCATTTCTGTTTCTGTTCATCTTTTTGTCTTGGGTTAGCAAACACAATGCTTAAACAATCTATAATTTGTCCATTCAATCCGCCATTATATTTAGCTAAACCGCTTTTACTCTCTTTGTCCCAAAAATAGTGATAAATATATGTCCCTTTCTTTAATCCGTCCAAGATAGCAAGACTATCTAAATCCTCTTGCTTTAGTTCTTTCTTTATATGATTAGCAAAATCAGTAAATTCGCTTGCTCTTTGTGTAGCTAATTGTGTCTCTTCTTCATTATGTACTAATGGTTTATACACCATAGATATCTTGCTAGAAAGAATATTAGCTTTTTTTCCATTTATAATAAATTTTATTATATTAATCACTGGTCTTGGTAGATTCTTTGTTCTTTCTGTTGCTTGTGGCCATTGTCTTCCTTCAAAGAAATCTACACATTGTTCACATGTTTCTTTTAAATTAATCTTTTTTTGATAAGCTAATCCCTGTTCCCATTCATTCCATATCTTTGAAGCTAATTCTTCTCTTGTCATGTCTTAGGCTCCTTTCTTAACTACTTTTCCTGTAATATATTCTTTAAAAATATCCTCTTGGTTAATATTTTTGTCTTCATTGTTTGTATTGCCATTAAGCCATTCGTTTAAAATTTCTTCTTGCATATTACTATTATTTTCTTTTATTTTCATTTCATCTTTTTCTTTAATTATTTGGATTATTTTAGGGCAAACAAATGGCAACACTCCCAATAAATATCCAATAATAACAGCTATCAATATCATCTTTTCCTCCTACCACCAAACTTCTTGATCTGGTTCGTCTGTTTGTAATTCAAACGGTAATTCTTTATTTTCTGGCACAAAAATAGGCTCTTGTGTCCAATAAACACAAAAGCCTCTTAATGCATCTGGTGCATGTGTTATTTCATGTGGCTCTGTTGCCACGTCCTCATAATTCTTATCATCGTGCACCAATTGTGGAATGCAACGAATTAAATTACTACAAGTATTAAAAATTTTTAATTTAGCTGTATCACAACCTTGTTCATCCTTGTAAACTTTTAACCACTCTTTTACTTGCTTCCAACCTTGTACTCTGTCATTGTTTGTTTTATATAAATAAATTCCACCTTCTGCAAATATATCCGCTGTGCTTTTTCCTGTTTCTTTATGTCTGTTCCACATATCTGGAGGTGCCAAATACATATATATATCTTCTTCTGTTTTGTTCTTTATTAAATCCCTTGCCTGAGATACAAGCAAATTGGGTTGATATACTTCTCGATACACATAAGCATTCTTGTTAAAATCAACAGCTATCCAATATCCCGCCAACATATCTAATCCATAATCCATTACAAAATATTTATGCCAATCATTTGGAATTTTGAATGGTTCTATTACATGTACATCTCTTTTAAATTCTGTAAAAAATTTACCATCAAAAATATCCCAATCTCCATACTTTAATGCTTCTCTTTCTTTTTTTGGTAAATTATCTAACCTATTAATATAATCCGGATCAGATTGCAATAAGAACTTATTATCTTGCAACAAACTTGGAATAAATATTCTTGTAGATACGGTTTTGTTCTCTTCCGTAAGCTGACATTTGTGTATAACATTTGGCGCTCCTACATCGATAAATCTTTCTTTTACCCAGCCATGTCCTATTCCTCCAGGGTTTGTGGTGCTTTTTATTCCTTTCGGATAAGGGTTAGCACCTCTACATCTAGAAATCATATATAGATACATATATTCTGTAAAATGTGTTAACTCATCAAATCTAATTACATCATATTCCGCAGACTGATACTGATAAACATCTTTTTCATTGTCGATATATCCAAAATCGAAAATACTTCCGTTTTTAAATTTCCACACGTGCTTGCTATCATTATAAGTTGCTACATTTCTTGGATACTTTTCTAAACTAACACGAATTAAAGATTTTTCCAAGTCCGGGAATGTTCTTCTAAAAATTATTTGTTTGCTTTTTTGATATTTCATTGCATATAAAAAAGCATCTAATAATTGCCCGTATGACTTTCCTCCTCCTGCAGCCCCTCCAAATAGTGTTTCGAAAGCTATACTATCCATAAATGCTTTTTGTTTTTTTGTAATTTCAAAATTTATTTCACTCATTATTCTACTACCGTTATATTAATATCTAATTTAGAATTTTCTGTGCTATCTCCTCTTGCTAACGCCCTTTTATCATACAATGTTCCAATTACCGTAGATAAATTATTTATCGCAAGTTTTTCTTCTTTATCATCTAAAGATTCTTCTAATCTATTTAACGCTTTGTCTATTATCCTTGTAGCTCTTTCTGCAAATTCATCTTGCTTTTTCGTACGAAGTTTTACAAATTCTTCTTTTTCTATGTTTTTTTTGTATATGTCTTCTACTGTGTTTACAGGCATTTTGAGCTGTCTTGCTGTTTCGTTATAATTGCCCGTCGCAAAAACAGAAACCATCACTTTGTATATTGTCTCATTATCCGTTTTTTTTCCTCTCATTATCACTCACCTCTTCAAAATACGCGCAATTCCCTTTTCCATTAATTTGAACAACCACGTGACATAAATTCTTGTTTTTATTTTTGCATTTGTAACAATGCCCTTCTTTAAATTTATCCATTCTATCTATATAGCTCTTTTTAATTTTATATTCTCTATCTATTTCTTCTGCAATATAACTCTTCATTTGTGCCTCCTTTAAAAAAAGACTTAACTAGAATCGTCTTAAAAGTAAGGAAGTTTTATATATATTAACTTATCTAGTATCGTTAATAGCATAATAAAAGAGCCTATCTGGATAAGCTCTTCTAATCTATTTTCATTAATTTAATAATAACACATTTTATAGGGCTATTTTTCGTACTTTTTTCGTACCATATAAAAATTTTTTAAACTTCTCCAAATTCTACTGCTGTGTAATATATTATCTTGTTAAATGTATTATAGTAAGTATCTTTTGATATGTACTTATAAGTTTCTGCCATTCTCTGATTATGTTTTTCCTTAAAAATTATTTCAAATATTTCTTTCTCATCTTCATTTAGCCTAGCAATTGCATTTTCTACATATTTCAGCTTTCTTTCGACGATCAAAATGCTTCTGGCTGTCCTTAGCTTTATTGCTTTTTGTTCTGTTGGATTTGATGTTCCATTTCCTCTAGGTTGTCCGTCTGATGGTTCTGGAGAACTGTCTATTATTTCTCGTTGCATTTCTTCTAGTTCTTTTTTGTTATCCCAATATTGATAAAGTTCATTTTCAATTTTTTTCTTTACCCATCTTGGCACTTTGTAATTGCTTCTCCCCATATTCTTTCGTACCTCCTATTTTAATATTTTTATATCTCTCACGCTTCCCTTAAATACATTTAATTTGTATTTAAGCTCATCTACTTTTTTAAATATTAAATACTTGTCTTCTTCTTTAAATTTATTGTCTGCTATTTTATCTTCCGTTCTCTCAACTAGTTCTGCTAGTTCTTCAAATTTGTTGTATAATCCAGCGTAACTTCTTCTTATGCTTACCATAACACCACTCCTTTTCATGTGTTTTTCTCTTTTTCTCTTATGTTCTCCATAGTTTGCTTTATTTTCTCTGCTAGCTTGTCCGTGTCTTCATATAAAACAATGTCTTCTTCTTCTCTATCTATACAAGCTTCTTTTAGCATATAATACGCTCCATTTTCATTTACACATATTTCGTCTATGTAATCATCGTATATACAAACTTCGCCCCTATTTTCGTACACTATCCACACTCTGTCTCCTATTTTATGTTTTGTTTGTATCGTCATTTTTATTCTCCTTCCTTTAATAATTCTGGGTTGTCATATATGTTGCCTATTACTTCTAATTGTTGCTCTGCATACCATAAACATTCGCTTAATTCTTCTACTTCATTTTTTAATACAAAAGCTAAATCATATTCATCGTATACAATTTTCCCTATTGCTTCTCCTCCAAGTCCTTCTGCACAAATTTTAATTATATCTCCCTCATATATTTCTTTTCCGTTTTTATCTTTTAGTCCTGTGTATTGCATTAAAACGTAATCGCTATCTTCTCTTAAAGAACCGCAACCATTCTGTAAATTATAATAATATGCTCTATTTGTTTCAATTTCAAAATTTATTGTATCGTGCACATCTTCTCCACATATATGCATATGTTTAGTTTCTTTATCCCAAACTCTAAATTTTATATCTCTCATCTTTATCCCTCCACTTTTTCTATCTCCCACCAATTCGGTTGATTATCTAATATACATCTCCTATTTTGGTAATTAAAAATACATTCCTCACAACCTAGTTTGTCGCACATCTTTTTTATTTTATTTAATGTTTTAATGTCTTGTTTTGTTATTTTCATATCTCCCAACTTTCTTATTTTTGTTTTATTTTGTAACAGTTAGCTTCAAACTGTTCGTGTGTTAATACTTCTAATAATTTACATCTATCTTTTAAATCTTCTTTTACTGCTTTTAGCATTTCTTTATCATCTATAAAGATATAATCTTTTGTATTAAATTTTGTATCTAACATTACAACTATATCTTCTACTTCAATTAGGTCTACTAGATTAAAGCTGTGTTTCTTTATATTCCAAAAGCCTATTGGTATTTCTCCTTCTTCTATCTTTAGTATTGCCTCTTGCTCTTCTTTGTCTATTGCTATTATTTGTCCTATAACTAATCTGTTTTGATTAATTACAAATTCTCCTACTTTAATATCCATAACTACTCCCTTTCTTTTTAAAACATTTCATCATCTCTAACTTCTTTGAAATTATCGTCAATCTCTATTTGCGGACTTGATACTACTTCCATAGCACCAATTCCCCATTGTGTATCCATTACATAATTGCTCATAAAATAATTAAATTCATCATATATTATGTAAAAATCGTTTGTTTTCCTTCCATATTTTTCTATTGCGTAACATACTTCTGGTAATGATTTTGTAACATCTCCGTATTTATATTCTTTATCATATCTAAAACCAACTGATACATTTACAATTATTGTCCCTGTATTCTTTGTTCTTTTACAGTAAAATGGTATATGTACTAACATTTTTATTTCTTTTAAAATACCACTATAATCTTTATCTGATATTTTATTTTGTATTATTTTTTCAATTCCTTCTCTTGGTATAGTTATATAGCCATCATTAAAAAGTATATCGCTAGGTTTATCCTTAAAAGGATATTGCCTACCTTCGTTATTTTCAAAATTGTATTTAATTCCTAAAAAATCTAATATTTCTACTGTATTAAAAAATTTATAATCTTCCATTTTTCTCTACTCCTTTTTCTACTAATCCTGCTTGAATTAAATCGTATAATATTTCATAGTCCTCTTCATCTAAATTCAAAATATGACAATTTCCACAATGCTTTTTGCATTTAAATAATCTTGAAATAGGTTCTATGAGCCAATAATTTTTCATGTCTCCATTATATTTCCAGCAATTATCATTATTTTGTTGTTTACTAATTGTTGTACTTTTTCTTCTTCTCGTTTTTTCTCCTAAGTAGAAACCATTAATTCTATATAATTCTATTAATTCTCCTGTCTCTTTATCATATTCTGCTTTAAATCCGTACTGTTCTATAAATATATTTAAATCTACCTTTTCTCCTGTTATTTTATTGTATTCTGCTATTCTTAACATACTCTACTCCTTTTATTTTTTACTGTACTTTACTGTATTTTACTGTTCACTTTGTTTGCAAAACATTGTTTTAACTGTTCTTCGTTTTCAAATCCATATTCTATTAACAACTCCGCTTTAAATCTTTTATAAAATGTTTCTGTCATTAAGTCTATTACTTGCTCTTTGAATTTATCCTTGTTTGCTAAAATCATACATCTTTTATTTTCTTCGTTTAGTTCTTTCTGTAAGTTCTTTATCTCCTCTTGCTGTTCTATTATTTTTTGTTCTTGATTTTCTACTACTTCTAGTACATTCTTTAGCATATAGTAATCGTCGTATAAAAGCATTTTGCCTACAACTCCATATTTGCCTTTTTTAAGTAAATAACCTAATCTATCTATCGCTTCTCTTTGTTCAGTTGTCATTGCTTGTCCTCCATCGCATTAATTAATTCGTCTATAAATTCTTTTGTAGAATAAATATTGTAATCATAAATATATTCAAAATTATTCGTTTCTTCAAATCTCTTTATATCCTTATCTATTTCATCAGATGTAAATTTTAGTCTTTGTACTACTTCCTCTTTATTCACTCTCCCAGCCTCCTTCCACACATTGGGCAGTAGTTTAAGTCGTAAGAGTCGAAGTTAATTACTCCAATCTCTTTTTTTATTCCTTTTTTTCTAGTTATACTTGTTAATCTTGCTTTTAAAAAATGCTTTATATTTGGTATTTCATCTTGTCCGTTTTCTATATCTTTCAGTTCTTTTATCGCCTCACAACATCTACACATTTCTATTTCTCTCCTTCTAAAAGTTCTTGTAAAACCTGTACAACAATAGTATTTGCTATATTTTCGTAATATTCTACCTCTGTTTCTTTGCCTTGTTCCTTATATTCATTGTATTGTTCTACTTTGTCTTTGCATTCTTGTATTACGTCTATTACTTTTTCCTTTGCTATACTGTTTTCCATTGCTACTATAAAACAACCATGCCAATGGTCTCTTTCTTCTTCTAGCTCTTTTATTCGCTCTTTGTCTTGCTCTCGCTCTGCTAAGATATGTGCTATTGCTAACTGATTACTAATTCCTATCCAATTTGCATGTTCTGGTTTTGTTAATTGTTTACATCTTTCTATGTCTTTTTCTATACTATCGACATTCTTGTCGCTTGTTTTATTATTCATTTCAACACCTCTATTTCATCATCTAAAATTTTTCCTATACGCAATCCTGTTCCATTTGTATCTTTTATAAATTCAAAATCTTCCATATAAAAAGTATAACGTCCTGCTCCATACCTTACTTGAATTTTTTTCTTTCTTGTTTTTTTATTTAAAATGTCTTTTAAAAACTCTCTAACTGTCATATCCAACCGCAACTCCTTTATCAACTTTTCTAATTTCATTTTCCACTTCCGTCACACATTCTTTACAATACTCGTTGCTGTCGTTTCTTCTCTCGCAAGCTAGTTTTAAACAATATCTGCATGTTTTCATATCTCCAACTCCTCCAATCTTCTTATCAAATCTTGTTTTAACTTGGCTCTGTTGTATTTTAATGGAATCTCTATACATTTAGACATGTCCACATTAAACTGTTTTGCTTGTACCACGCCATCTGTGTTAAATTCTATTATGCTAGCTTTATACTCTCTTAGTTGGTTGTTTATTTTTTCTCTTTGCTGTACACTTAAACTCTCTAGCCACTCATGATTGTACTTAGCCAAGTTTGCTCCGTTCTCCACCGTAGCCTGTCCACCTAGCCTTTTTGGTCTTAAGTGGTGGTATGTAATCTGTCTATCTTGCTTCTTTACTCCTGTTATTTTCCTAATGCCAGCTTTCTCCATCATGCAACCTTTTCCGTATATTTTCTCTAATGCCTGTCTTGCTTTCTTGTTACTCATAGCTCCTCCAACTCCACTAAAATTTTATTCTCGTCCCCATAATGTTTTAGTACCAGCAATTCAGAAATTTGATTATCATCCTTGTAAACTAGTCCATTTAAACTATCTAGAATTGCTTTAGCTACATTGTCGGAATCTGGTTTCTTAGTATATTCTCCATATAACAATTCTTCTCTCTTTTTTTTGCTTATACTTTTTGGTGGTTCAAAAACAGCTATTATTTTCGCTCTAAATGGCTTTATGCTAGGTTCTGTTTGTATATTATATTTACTCTTAAATGCCCATTGTACTTTTTCTTCAAAACTACTTGTTTTAGTAGGAGTGTACATTCTATGTGTTCTAGCACTATATCGTGGTCTTTCTTTTCCAATTGCTTTTTCTTTTATCTCAAAACCATACTTCATTTCCTATTCTCCAATCTTTCTAAAATATCTGTTCTGTATTTATAACTTGGATTTTCGTGTCTCTTCTTTACTTCATTTTGTTCTTTTAAATTTTGTACAATATCTCCAGTTATTAACTTGTTATTGTATTTATCTGTAAATTTCTTTATTGTCTCCATCATTTCTATGTTATTTTTAATTTCTCTTCGTTCTTCTCTAAGTGTTTTTCTTAACCTAACAACTCTAGCTAACTCTGGGGCGTTTAACGCATGATTTTCTATATAATGATCTAAATCTGATAATTCCATATCTTTTTGACTCAATCTTTCGCACTCTCTCTCTAAATCCTTAGCTGTATTATTAAATAAATTTAACATGTATTTCATCAATTCCTCTACTAGTAGCATTTACTTTCACTTCCAATCTTTTGTTTCATGTTCGAATATTATTGGTTCCACATGCGCAAGCGCTTGTTCTTTATTTATCTTCTTTTCTCCTTTACGCATAGCCTCTTTGTTATACTCTTGCATGTATTCTTTTGCTACAGTAAACTTACTTAACCCTACTTTCCATCTCCTTATTACCATTTCATCTGTCACTTCTTATCAACTCCTAAAATTCTTTTTATTTGTTGTATTGACTCATCTGCGTACTTACAATTGTTTGTCCCTTTAAAATTAATATCTTCTAATCTCGCACAACCGCCACACAACCTACATTTTCCTGTTAATTGTGGATATCTCATAACCTTCTCCTATTTAAAATATTTGTCTATATCTTCCGCTACCGCCCACATATCAACCGTTATGTACTCTTCCATAAATTTATTACCAAGCTCCGCTGTAGGCTTTTTGTAACAGTAAAATTCTTTACATATTAATGGTCTTACCTCGTATATTAAGCACTTTTTACCGTTGTAATACGGACAAGTTAATCTATTTTGCATAACTAGCATTTGCTTTTGTGGCCTTATTTTATTTGCTATAACATATTGTTGTATTGTTTCAATTTCTTTTTGTGTCACAGGGAGAAAATTAGTACAACATTCTCCGCATTTGCTACATTGTCCACAGCAAGAATTATCTGTTATTTTTATGTCTTGCTTTACTATGTGTTCTACAATTTCTTTCAATGTTGCTCTTACTAACATAATTCCTCCTAAATTTACACCATATAATACCTTTTAAAACTAACATCGTCTCCATATCTGTTCTTTTTGTGTTCCCACTCTGTTTTAAACTCGTATCCTTCTTTTTGTAACTGATCTATTCTCGCTCCAAGCTGAGTAATACCTAATTCGTTGTATGCTTCCCAACTTGTTATACTTCCAAACTGCTTAATATAATCTACTATTCTACTTTTCTGATTTGTTTTCATCTGTTATCTCCTTTCTTACATCTTCCTATGATCCTCAAAATTCATATAAACTCCTGTACACATCTCATTTAGTCTACTTACTATCGCTTCTGCTGTACTGCTATTGCTGGCAGTTGATAATCTATTTATTAATGTCACATCGTCATAGTTGGTAGTTATTATAGTTGGCTTTAAATTCTCGTATCTCTGATTAATTATGTGATATAATTTTTCTAATACCCATTCACTTGGCTTTTCCTTTCCTAAATCGTCTATTATCAATAAGTCCACCGTTGAATATAAATCCAGTAAATCCCATTCACTTGTTTTTACTTCTTCTCCATATGTTTGTTTTATTTTAAATAGCAAAGTTATTGCTGTTCCATAGATTACAGGTATGCCTTTTTTTATAAGCTCTATTGCTATCCCACAAGCCAAATGCGTTTTGCCTGCACCATAATTTCCAACAAACATTATTCCTAATCCACTAGCTTTTGCTTGTTCGAAATTTTCTACAAAACCTTTAGCTATTTCTAAAGATTTTTTATTTTCTGAATTTACTATAAA
Source organism: uncultured Clostridia bacterium (assembly GCA_944390965.1). Classification (GTDB taxonomy): domain Bacteria; phylum Bacillota; class Clostridia; order TANB77; family CAG-508; genus CALXRW01. Next base: position 10,096 of record CALXRW010000003.1, on the reverse strand, counting down.
ATTGTCAAATGTTCTTGTCTTAAATCTTTCTCCCATTTTACTCATTTCGAAAAGTCTATCTATTTTCGCTTTTTCTTCTCTTTTCCTGTGTTCTTCTTGCTCTTTTCTCTGTTTCTCTAACATTAATCTTTCTTGCTCTTCCTTGTATTTAACACTTTTTTCGCAGTCACAATTCTCTGGTTTTACCCATGTCCAGATTGTTTTGGGTTTAAAAGGGTGTTTCAATCCTCTGTAATATAAACTTTTACCACAAAACTCACATTTTAAAGCTTTCGGTGGTTCTTCATGCTCATATTCTTTTAAAGCTTCATCATTTGCCCATAAAAATATTTGATCTGTCTTTAAATCCTCCCCTTGAATATACTGGTTCTTTAATATTTCCCATATTCTTTCCATCTTCAACCTCCTTTAACGGATATACTGTCTGCCATCCTCTCTCAATCGACTGATTCAACATTGCTATTTGCTGACTTTCTTCGTTGCTCATTTTTCTTATTTTATCTATTAACAGTTCAACCGCTCTACTAGTCATTGGTTTTTTTATAGTTTTACGCATATCTATAAAATCGCTTATAATTTTTTTAAATTCATCAGAGACGTTTTTTTCTCTAAAAACATCTTCGAAACTTTTTCTTTTTTTATTTTTTTCTTTTTTTAATACATCTTCATTTACATTAACATCTACATTATCATCTACATCTACAGTTATTTTTGTTATGCCGTGTTATATCATTTTTAACACTGTTATCTTTGTTATCTTTTGTTATAACATTACTATTCCACCTTTTAGCCATGCCTCTTTTACCTGCTTCACTTCTTTTTTGTTTCTCTTCTTTCCATTTTTCTCTATCTCTGTCTAATTGTGTTTTTATAAAAGAGAAAGCCATTTTTAACATTCCATCTAGTCTTGGTATTTCGCCTGTTTTTTCATACTTTATTATTGCTTTTATTAATCTTCCTGCTTCTTCGTCTGTAAGCAAGTCAAATTGTTCTTGATAATCTAAATATATTAAGAAACTGCTTTTGTCCATTTTGCTTTCTCCTTTCGTAAAAAGGGCTAAAACTCTTTTGGTCTTAGCCCTAGATGTATGATTTTCCATATCTTTTTATAAAATCTTCTGTTGTTTTGCTGTAATATTCTTGCCATCGCTTTTGTGCTATTTTCTTTACTTCCACCCATTTGGGATTTCTTGGGTCTTGATGTATAGATGTTTTACTGTTTCTGTGTTGATCTGGAGATAAGAATATTACTAGCCCATCTTTTATTGATTTTTCTCTATTACTCGTTCTGCCTTCAAATACTTCGTGTCTCTCACTTCCGTAAAATCGTTCTATTGCGTAATATGGACTTTTGGGCATAATACAAAATTCTTTTTTCATCTATCCCACTCTCCCAAAATTCTTCAGGTCATCTCTAGCATCTCCATGAAACACTCTACAATCTACGTGCATTTCTTGTAGCGTTCTATATCTTTGGTATGCCCATTGTTGGAAGTCCGTTTTAGAAATTCCGTATTTTTTAGCATACAAACTTGAATTACTTGCTATATCTGACCATCTTTGAGATAGCATTAAGCATTTAGTTGTCAAATTATATAGAGTATCTATATCCTCTGGAATTTTGTTTTCGTAATATTTGCATATCTCGTTAAACTGTTCACAATCTTCTTTTACATATTCTTCAAACTGACTTTTCATTTACAACCTCTTTACATTTATTCTTATTTCATCCCTTGGAGCTACTGTATATCCTTCCTTATGTATAACTTTTCTTTCGAAAAGATATTTGTTGCTTAGTATTTTCTCTCGTTCTCCAACTGCTTTTTTTATCTTGTCATTTAATTCTGAATATTCTCTGTATGCTGGTGCTAATTCTTGTTTTCTGTCTATTAGTTCATCCAGTTCTCCAGTTGTGTCCACATCTGTCTCCACTCTTTTTATATTTGCTGTGCATACATGTGCCAAATCACAATATTCGCAAACACTAATATCGTCGCAACTTTGTGGTAGTTCGCCTTTTTCTATACATTTATATATTCGTTCTGCTTTCTGTAATATTTTTTCTGCATACTCATAGTCAAATGGAACTTCTATTAGTTTTATTTCTCCTGTTAACTTATTACACAAAGCAAAATAGCCTTTTTCTTTTCCAAATCGATACATATAGATATATAGTTGTGCTGGATATGCTCTTACATAATATTTTTTACTATTTAAAAAGTCTTGTACGGAATTTAGCTTGTCCCATTCTTGTGGTGCTAGCCCTTTAACTTCTACTGGATAAAATTGTCCATCTTCTAGTTTTATTCTTAAATCTTCTCTACCAGTTATAAGTGGCTTATCTACCTTCCATGCCCTCACAGTTGGCGTTATTACTTCAAAACCCGAATCTTTTAGAGTCTCTATAACATATTCTTCCAACTTATTTCCTAAATCAAAAATACATTGTGTTGTTTCGTTATGTAGTTTCTTATCTTCCCAATTTTTTATAGATAAATACAAATACCTTTCACAAGGATGTCCCACATTTGAAGCTCTTAAATTATTGCAAGGATAAAGCTTAATTTTGTTTTGCTTGTTCTCCCTGATTTTGTTGTTCATTTCCTGTATTTTCATTTAGTTCTCCTTTCTTAGCAAGACCCTGACATTTTCTACACAATTCTTTTTGATAATTAGCTTTACTATAACTAGCTTCCTGAGATGTAATATTGGCTCCACAGTGTTCACACTTGAAATCACCATTTGCAACTGTGTTAGCATTTTTGCTATCTCCTTTAAATCCATAGCCTTTCATTTTTCCGCAATCTAATCCAGCTTTTTTCATGTCATCTACAGTTAAATTCCTAAGTCCAGGCAAAATTCTTTTAATTCCATTGTTTATACAATTTGTATAAGCTGACATTTTTACATCTCTCTTGTCTATGTCTTGAGGTGCTTTTGGATTGTTTTTGCCTGTAAAGAAATCATCTTTACTGCTTCTACTTCCAGTTGCTTCAATGCTTGTCCCTCCCATAAAGAATTTACCTTTGTATGTAAATGTAAAATGTCCATCTGTCTCTGTTTCACATATTGGGTTTTCTATACTCCAACCTATTCCAAATAATCTTGCTACCTTTGTAGCTCCTGTTTCTTGTAAGTATGGTACTCCGGCAATTAAAATCCAATCTTTTTCATTTGTTATCTTTAAAGATGCACTCATTATTCTATTAATCGCTTCTATTCTTCTCTCTGCTTGCTCTGCCATTGCTAATAAATTATCATTGCTAAGCATACTAATTTCTGTATCTAATTCGTTTGTATTTACTTCTACTAACTCCTGATTATTCATCTAAAACTCTCTCCTCCCACAACATATTTTCCTTTTCTGATATACGTTTGTAGTATTCTTCTATCTCGTCTTCTGTCATACCATAATTATGACGTGGCATTACCATATAATTATTTAGTGGTTCCATTCTTTATATGCCTCCTCAAAATTATTAAAATAGCTTCCTTGCCACCAACTGCTCTCTTCTAGCATCTGACATATAACATATTGCTCTTGGTCTACATTGCATAAAAACGACTTTTGGCCTTTTTCTCCAAACAAAACATAGTAAGTATTTCCATTTATGTTATAAAATAATTTATTCATCTATACTTCCTCCAAATTTTCTTGCATTTCTTCATAAAACTCTTCAGTTTCTAAGTTTTTTATATATTCATTTATTTCTTTATCTAGAGCTCTTAATTCTTCATAATCTAAAATGTTCTCTTTTATCGCTTCTATCAATTTTTCGTTTTTATTAATATTTGCAAACAATAAATATAAATCTGTCAATTCGTTATAATGCTTTAATTCTCTGTATTCTGCTAATCTACTTTCTATTTTTTTGTTGTTTTCTACAAACACATCAATATAAGCATTTCTGATATCCTCATTTTTTACGCTGTTAGCATCTAAAAAATCTTCCGCTATTCCAGTAAGTGTCTCCTCTTCAAGCTTTTCTCCAGCTCTAAGCTCTTGATATTCTTTTAACCCCATGATCTTCTTTCTTTCTAGCTTTTCTATGCATTTAAACATTGCTGTATCAATCATCTTTTCTAGAAATGAACTATCATTGATTTTTAAACTATACTGTACAAATCCTTCTGCATAATTCTCGCCTGAGTAGTCATTCCAATCATCTCTGTAATCTGTTGTATTTTGTGTATCCTCCAATCTTACATAAAAGTTCACTTTCTCGTCTTGCACATCTATAGAACTCATTCTTAATGTAAAAATATAATTTTTATATGTAAGCAAGTTCCATCTCTTTTGCCACAATTTAGGCTCTAAATAATTTTTAATTATAAAACTATAATCAATTTTAAAAACTTTTATTATAAGTGCATTATTATCCATTCTTCCTCCCTCTTGCAATTTATCTGTATTTGTGTTAATATAAATACAGAATTGCATATATTTATGTTTTATTAGTTATCTATTTCTGATTTGCGGTCTGGATAGATAACTTTTTCTATGTCTCGCAATGTTGAATATGGGTTCTTGCCCATTTTGTAACATCTAATTTCTCTTTCTATAGCTATTAATTTCCTAAAATGTGCCACAGTTCTTTGTTCTGTGTCTATACATCTTTCTTGTAAATCTTCTAATTTGAAGAAATTTACTACAGCTAAAATTAAACATACTATTAATAGCACTACTAAAATTACTGTTATCATTCTTCTTCCCTCCTTTACATTTTTTGTTAATTTTTATATAATCACCTCATACATAAGAAAGATTTGTTGAAAGTGAGGTGTTATTCTATGACTTGTCCATTTCACTATGATAATGGGTTTCAAGCCCCTTGCTCTGGCTCGTGTCAATTAAATATTGGTGGTAGTTGTGCAATCTCCCAAATTGCTATTCAACTAAACAATATTTCTAAAAAGCTTAATAAACCTATCAAAGATGAGAAATAGCATTTAAAGTTTGTATAGTATCAAGTACTTCCTTACTTGGTACTTTCTTATTTTCTTTACACTGTTCTAATTGCTCTTTTATTATTTCTGTTAATTCTTTTTTAATCTCTTCCATCTCTTTCCCTCCTTTATCTCATGCAATATTGGAATAAACCGTACGCTAGTAGCATTCCGTAAGTTAAACTTAGTAGTGTTCCTGCTATGATTTTATAAATCAGCTTGTCCACTTTTTGTACTCGCTTTTTATTGTTCATTTGTACATCTCTCCTTTCTAATAATCATAAGAAAATTTATTTATATAAAATTTCACATGCTATTTTATTAAATCGTTTGTAAACGTCTTGTTTTTCTTCTTCTGTTTTTGCTAGATATGTATTATCTACTTCTATTTTTGTGTTTCCTAAGTTAAATTCTTTTACTATCATAAAGCCACCTCTTTATTAATGTATTCACATTGTTTGTCCTCCTTTCTTATTTACATTTATCTCTATTTGTGATATAAGTATGTTAAACCCTAAATGGGTAAATTTAATTACGAAAGGACTGATGTATGTTGACAAAAATATTGAGTTTACCCTGCTTTTTAAAGATTGATGTTATCTATAATGAGAGATTATAGATTTCAGCTGGTAGAAGCTTAAAATTCAAAATTCTAGTGGCTATGGGGTAATAAAACATTTACATATATCAGAACCACAACTGATTAAGTACTAGAGCTTTCATAGAAATTATATGTGTCAGATATAATACAAGTTTGTTAATATTAGACCTTATATGTCGTTTAAACTATGTAACCTGCAAGTCATTAAACTGCTTTTAATAAACTTATTGCAAGAGTTTAAAATATATAAATGTGGGAATTTACTAATCAAACTGACACTTTGGTTAGTATTTTCTATTTATATAAACTTTCTACTGTTGTATCCAATATTTCTGCTAATTTTATTCCTTGTATTACATTAGGTTTTCTTTCTCCTGTTTCCCATTGTGAAAATGTATTTTGCTTTATTCCTAACATTTTTGATATATCACTCTGAGATATTTTTTTCTTTTTTCTAAATTCTTTTATATTATTCACTCATTTCCTCATCTCCTCTCTCTTGGGTTGTGCTGTGCTTATTTTTGTTCGCCTTCTCGAACTTTCTCTTTAAAAAAATATTCAGGAATTTTATCTGTTGTAATATTTAAAATAGAGCATATCTTTAGAATTTCTTTTTGTGTAAAATAAGTATTACTGTTTAATTTATTACTTATAGTTGTTTCATCTAAATCTAATTCCTCAGCGAGCCTACTTTGTGTTCCTAATACTTCTTTTATTTTACCTTTCAACTTGTCGTGATTTAACTCTATGTTTTCCATTTGAAGCCTCCTTTCTCGTGTTCGTGTTCTCGAACTGTAATTATATTATCATTTTTATTTTTACGTGTCAATACCTTTTTTGAAAAATTTTCGATTTTCTTAACTTTTTTTCATAAAAATATTGATTTTTTTCGGAAACTCGCTTATAATAAGCATGTGGAGGTTTAATATGGAAGGTTTAGTTGACACATTTTCAAACAGATTAAATACTGCTATGAGAATACGAAACATAAAAGCAACAGAATTGTCTGAAAAAACTGGAATAGCCAAGTCATCCTTAAGCGAATATATAAACGGAAAATACGAAGCAAAACAAGATGGCGTATATCTATTAGCACGAGCGTTAAATGTAAATGAAGCTTGGCTCATGGGATTAGATGTTCCAATGGATAGAGAATTAAAAACCGACGTTCTCGGAAACCTCGTTGTCTCTATTCCGCTTCTTGGTTCTGTAAAGGCTGGATACAACTATTTAGCACAAGAAAATTGGATAGGTACAGTTGATGTGGAGACTAGTCTAGTTGGTAATGGAAAAGACTTTTTTGCTTTAAAAGTAAAGGGAGATAGCATGGCTCCTGTGTTTGTAGAAGAAGATATAGTGATAGTAAGAAAACAAAATGATTGCGAGAACAATGAATTTGCTATTGTAATTATAAATGGAGATGAAGGAACCTTAAAGAAAATTAAAAAAACAGATAATGGCATTATATTACAACCTTTGAATCCTGCTTATCGGACCTGTAATGTATACTAAAGAAGAAATGGAAACAATACCAGTCCTCATAGCTGGCATTGTAAAACAATTAAAGAGGGAGTTTTGATGATGAAAAAAATCATGGATAAAATTATTTTAACGATTTCTTGTTTTATATGCATATTTTCTTTTTTTCTGCTTATAGAACAATTGCCCATATTTTTAAATGACTTTTTTAACACAACTATTTTTAAAAATTCTCAATCAATATTCTTTTTCGCGTTTCTTTTTTTGTTTTCTTATTCTCTCTATTATTATCACAATAAGATTGACAAGAAAAAAAACGAGCAGAAGGATATTCGTTATAAAGAACTAATGGGGCTTAATAATTTTTATTTATTAGATTTTAATAACTTAAGATATATTGCAAATATAAATTTAGAACTAAATTTTACGATACATTTAACAATTACCTCTGCTACAGATAATTGGAATATCTATTTAGAATTACAAGATTTTGCAAATCTTAGTAATCAAGAGGATTTAACAAATCTTGATAACTTTATAGGAAATTTATTAATTAAAATAGATTTTAAAAATCCAAAAGTTCATAACGAATATTGGATAGAAACATCAATTAAAGAATACTTAGATACAAATTTATCAAAAAAGAATTAGAAAGTGTTTGAGTTTTCGCACAGCACAACCACTTATCTAATTCCGCTAAAAAGTCCTTGAAACAAGGTCTCTTTATGTTATAAATTATAGCATAAAAAAATACCTTTTTTCAAGAGATTTATATAATTTTAGAAAGAAGGTATTTTTATTATGTTAGACAATATAAATAATAATATGGAATATTTTTGCGCATACTTACGTAAATCAAGAAAAGACGCTGAAGCAGAGGCTCACGGTCAGGGAGAAACTCTTGCAAGACATCAAAGAAGATTAGAAGAATATGCCTCTTCTGTCGGAATAAAAATAAGTAAATTTTATAAGGAAGTTGTGTCTGGAGAAACTATTGCATCAAGACCAGTTATGCAACAACTTCTTACAGACGTAGAAAATGGAATGTGGACAGGTGTATTAGTTGTTGAAGTGGAACGTCTTGCCAGGGGAAATACTTTAGATCAAGGAATTGTATCTAACGCATTTCAGTTTTCTAATACTAAAATAATAACACCACTTAAAACATATGATCCAAATAATGAATACGATGAAGAATATTTTGAATTTGGATTATTCATGTCTAGAAGAGAATATAAAAAAATAAATCAAAGATTGCATTCTGGAATATTGTCTAGTGTAAATGAAGGCAAACATGTAGCTTCGGCAGCTCCTTATCGGATATGATAAATATAAACTATCTGGACAAAAAGGATATTCTTTAAAAATAAATGTAAAAGAATCCGAAATGGTTAAATTGATATTTAGACTATATTGTGAAGGTAAAGGTCTAATATATATATCGGAGAGATTAAATAAGTTAGGATTTAAGCCACGCAGAGGTTCTTCCTTTTCTAAATCCACAATTACACATATTTTAACTAATCCTGTTTATATAGGTAAGATTAAATATACAGATAGAGCAACAATTAAAAAAGCTGTAGATGGAAAAATTATAAGAATACGAAATGAAAATAAGAATGTCATATATGTTGAAGGATTACATGATGCTATAATAGATTTAAATACTTGGAATTTAGTTCAAAACATACGCAAAAGTCATCTAATTAATAATAATAAAGTTGATTATAGTTTAAAGAACCCAATGTCTTCTATTTTAAAATGTGGATTATGCGGAAAAACTTTACATAGAGTAACATATTCTAATAGAAATGACGTAAGAATATTATGTAGAGATTGCAAGGAAAACGTTGGTAGTAATATAGAAATTGTTGAAGCAAAACTAATACAGTCATTACAAATATTATTAGATAAGTACAAGATAGAACTAATTAACAATAATAACAGCGATATGGAAGAATTATTAACATTAAATCAACAAAGCATAGACAATTGTCTTGTTGATTTAGAAAAATTAAAAAAACAATTAAATAAAACTTACGATCTACTAGAGCAAGAAATATATACAAAAGAAGTATTTACAGAACGTTCAAATACTTTAAAAGCACAAATAAAAGAAATAAATACTAATATTGAAAATTTAAAAGAAGAACAGAAAAAAATCTTAAAAAGTAAGAATAATAAAGAAATACTAGTTCCAAAAATAAAAAATGTAATAGATTCTTATTTTGAAACTGACAATGTAGAACTAAAAAATAAATTATTAAAAAGTGTATTAGAAAAAGTAACTTATACTAAAATAAATCCTAAAAGTAAAGACGACTTCAAGTTAACCTTATATCCTAAAATATACTAGCATAGATTATTCTTTAATCTATGCTGGTATCAGTTACATCTACATTTATCAAAATGAACCCAAGTTGGTGTTAAATAAGCTGGTTCTACATATGACCACATATCAGAAGATATTGCTAAATTTCTCATTCGATTTCTTTCTGCATTTGTTAATCTCTGCCCAACATCAAAAGCCACTCCCGCATAATGTTGTGACTGATTTCCATGCCCTCCTTCCCAAGGTCTTTTGAATGCATATCCAACCGGTATACTACTTCCATAAAGATAACGAAAACTATTCCATGTTTGCATTGTTCTTTTTGTTGTCCATAAAGTAGGACTATTACTAGAACCTCTAAACTCTCTTACTGTTAAAGTTCTGTTTGTATTATAGGGCATTGCCTGGTTTTCTTCTCTGTAATACGTCTCCATCCTATCACTGTCATTATTAAAAACGATAATTTTTGCCATAAATATCCCTCCTGCCTTATTATATGATTCAAGTATTTTATTGGTGAACAAAAAGTCCGTCCCCTTGTTCAAAAAGTCCGTCCCCTTGTTCAGGGGTCGCCGCCCTCGGCGACCCAGAAAAATAGACAAATTTTTCATTATTCATTAAACAAAGGGATGAACAATATGTTCGTCCCTTTGTTCAGTTATCTTCCGTTATTTCTTCTTTTTCTTGTAACTTACAAGTAACCCTACTGCTATTGCTAATACAATTTGTATTGTTCC
>CALXRW010000002.1 GCA_944390965.1 uncultured Clostridia bacterium | reverse complement strand
TTCCCATTTTTTGCTTACTGTTACATCTATGGTATCTTCTGGGCGTACGAATTCGTTTGTAATGGTAAAGCCATTTGCTTGATTTCCTGTTATTTCTTTTAGTTGATAAAAGTCATTTACTTTTTCTTCTGTTACTGTATATACAATTTCATCTCCCTTGCTATCGTATTTTGGTAAGCCTGTAAATGTTTTTGTCCAACCTTCGCTTGCTTTAATACTTTCTGTTTTTACAGTATCATCTGTGGTTAGCAATGTTCCTGTTAAGTTTACTGTCACTGCTTCTGGTCTCTTATCTTGTTGCTCTTGCGTATCTTCCCAGGCTTTTGTTACTGTTACCTCTATTGTTCCTGTTGGACGTACGAATTCGTTCGTTATCGTAAAGCCAGTTATTTCATCTCCTGTAATTTCTTTTAGTTGATAGAAGCTATTTACTTCTTCTTCTGTTACTGTATAGTTAATTTCATCTCCGTTGACATCATATTTTGGTAAATCCTCAAATGTATATGTCCAGCCTTCACTTTCTTTAACATTATATCTTTCTACTATATCATTTTCAGTTTCTAGTGTTCCTGTTATTATTGCTGTAATTTCCGTTGGTCTTTTATCTCGTTGTTCCTGTGTATCTTCCCATGCTTTTGTTACTGTTACATCTATAGTTGTTTCTGGACGTGTAAATGTATTTGTTATGGTATAACCTGATAACATGGTTCCTGTTACGATTCCTGTAGGATAGAATTCATTATTTCCTGTTTCTTGTACTGTGTAGTTTATTATTGCACCTTGGCTGTTATATTTTGGCAGGTCTTCAAATGTTACTACAGTATTAGATGTTGTTTCTATTGTTTTAGTGTATGGCTCTTCTCCTCCATTTAATACAATGGTAATGGTTTCTGGTCTTTTATCTTGTTGTGCTGTAGTGTCATTCCATACTTTATTTACTGTTACATTTACTGTTTCATCTGGTACTTCAAACTGATTAGTTAGTGTAAATCCTTGGTCTATGCTTCCTGCTTGTACTCCTTCTGCATAAAATTTTAAGTCATCTGTATTTACTTCTTCCTCTGTTATTGTGTAATTAATTTCATCTCCTGCTATATCATATTTTGGTAAATCTTCAAATACACATGTCCAGTTGTTTTCTGAATTTACTAATGCTCTTCCCTTTTCTACTACCCCTTCTTTTATTACAAGATATACACTTTCTGGTCTTTTTTGTGCTACATCTTCTTCATCATCCCAAACTTTGGTTACTGTAATATCTGTTAAATATTCTGCTGGGATTTCTTTTGTTGTTCTTACTGTTTCTTCTTTTTCTGGTGTTGTTAAATGAATTGTTCCTGTTACAGTGTTTTCTACTACTGTGTCTGAAGTATCTACATTTTGGTATACGAAATTAATTTCTTTTGTTATATTAACTACATTATTAGTAGATGTGAAACTATTTATATTTTCCACATTTATTGTCCATGTTATGGTTTTGTTTTCTTTACTATATACACCACCAGTTTCGGAAATATTGTTTGTTTTGCTTTCGTCTATTTCATATGGTAATTGGTCTACAATAGTTACTGTTGCATTTCCTATATAGTCTTGTATGGTTGCTTGGTAATTTATGGTGTAATTCATGGTTTGTTCTGGAGAAGTTACTTTAGTAATTGTACTTCCTTTTGTAATACTTGGAGTTACAATACTTGGCTCTTTATATCGATAATAGTAAATAACTTCTGTTGTTCCTTCTGTGTATTCTCCACTTGTGTTTCCAACTACATTTCCTGTATATTCAACATTTTCAGCAATATTTTCTGCAAGCTTTGTTGCATAGATATCTCCTACATTCCCTGTTTGTGTTTCATCTGCTACTTCTCCCCCTTGAGCTGATGGTACTCTTGTTGTTGTATTTTCGATATAGTGACGTGTAATGACGGTTCCTTGTTTTTTAACATTCGTAATTTCTAATGTTTGTGTATCTGTTTGTTTGGTAATACTGAATTCTGTTTCTGGATTTTGTGGTAATGCGTAAATATCTGGTGTACTTATTTCTTCTGCAATATATTCTCCTGCTTCTAGTGTTAATTCTATTTTTCCTGTACTATCTGTTATATATTCTTCTTTATACCATTCTGAAATTTCTATTTCATTTATTTTTATACTATTTACTGTGAATGTGTCATCATAACTAGATGTATAACTATTTTTATAATATCCTAAATGTATATAATATACTTGTCCACCTGTTAAAACTCTTTCATAATCTTGTGCTGCTTGTTGACCTGATATTCTAAACATTCTTCCCGTTGAGGTATTATATGATGGTGCTGTTGTACTATCATTTATGGTTACATATCCATAATCACTACTTTGGCTTGATACTTCTGCATTTATTTTTAATGTTACATCTTCTTTTCCACTTAGATCTATTTTTATATAACTGTTTGCTGTTGTGCTATTTTGATTCTGATTATTGGATATATATTTCCCGTCACTCTCTATAAAATAATAACTTCCATTCTGTTGTAATTTTCCTACATTTGCTATTTTCTCTAACTGTTCTATCTTTTCTTTTTCTTCTTTTGTTTGAATTTCAAATTTTACTCCTTCTAACGGTGTACTTCCATCTTCTGCATATTTTTGTATTACCAATGGTCTTTTTACTTTTGTATAATAGTATGTTACTACTATTTCTTCTCCTGTATATGTTCCAGTTGCATTTTCAGGTGTACTTTCTAATTCATATTCATCACTTAAGTTTTCATCTGCAATTGGATTTGTTGTATATTCTGTTCCTTCTTTTCCACTATATGTTTCATCTTCTGCTAGTTGTCCATCCTTTAGCGGTACAGGTGTTTCTGTTCCTGAAATATAATGATGTATAGTTAATGGAATTTCTTTTTCTACATAATAGTAGTCTACATAGGTTGTTCCTGGAGTATATGTTCCTGTACTATTGCTTGGTAATACATAGTTTCCACTACTATCTTTTTCTAATTCATATTTTGCTAAATCTGTTTTTGGACTTGTTGTATAGTTTTCTCCATTTAGTCCTGTATAGTTTTCTTGTGGTGCTACTTCTGTTGTGGTTGGCTGTCCATCTACTTTTAAGTAATGTCTTACTACTAATTTAGCAGCTAAATTATTTTCAATTACATAGTTTTCTCCTTCTACTGTTACTGTATTTGCTGTATTTGGATTATCTACAATTGCTTTGTTTCCATCTTTAAAATCAATGGTAATTGGAGAATTTAATGCTTCATATCCTTCTGGTGCTTTTACTTCTGTTATTTGATATCTTCCATATGGTATTTGAGCCATAGCTTGTCCTTGGCTGTTAGTTGTTACTTCTGTATGATATAGCTCTGAGTCGTTTAATGTAATTTTTACACTATGGATGGTAAATTTATCATCACCTGATGAGCCACTTGTATTTTTACTATATCCTAAATGTAGATTATATGTTTGCCCTCCTTGCAATACCATTGAGTAATCTTTAGCTTCTTGTATTCCTGTAATATAGATAAAACGATTTGTTGATGTGCTTGCAGATGGTGCTGTTACTACATCTCCATTGGTAATAGTTGCATATCCATAATCTCCACTTTGACTTGAAATACTTGCATTTACTACTACATTATATTTTCCTGTTAGATTACTTAAATCTATTGGAATGTAGGCATTTGCTACAGTATTATCTTTTCCTTGGTTATTAGATTCATATACTCCATTATTGTTTACAAAAGTATATGTTACATCTTTTGCTTGATATACTTTTATACTATGGATAACAATCTGGTCATCTCCTGTATCAACACTTCCATCCTTTCTATAGCCTAGATGTAAATAGTAGGTACTTCCACCTGCTAATGCTTGTGATGGATGGTCTTTTGCTTCTTGTGTTCCTGACATATATACAAATCTACCTGTACTGCTACTATATGTTGGTATTGTTGTTGCAGATGTGTTAATTGTTGCATATCCTCTATCAGCGCTTTCACTAGATACAGATGCATTTACTACTACTACATAATTTCCTGTTTTTCCTTCTAAATTAATTGGAATATATGAATTTGCAGTTGTATTTTGTATTCCTTCCGTTCCTTCATTTGCTAATTGATATGTTTTACTATTCGTTGGTGTTAAGGTTCCATCTGTGTTTTGTACAAAATAGTATTCACTATTTGTTGCTAATTCTCCTAATACTTCATTTGTTACTTCATTTTCTGTATCTGCATCAGCATATGTTGTTCCATTTGGTGTTACTTCACCTATTACATCTCCTGGTTCTGTTCTTTCTTCAATCTGGTCTAATTTAAATGTTACCCCTTCTAATGGAGTTTTGGTATTTCCATCTCTTTTTAATATATTTATTTTTTGTGTGCTTTGTGCAAATGTTACTTCTATATGAATATTTTCTTTTACATTTGTAAATATTGGGAATGTGTATTCACTTTCTGTATTTTCTGGAAGTGGATATTCTTCTCCATTTACTGTAATATTAATCATCTCATATCCTGTATCTGGTGTTATTTTAATTTCTTTTGTACTATTTTGATTATATTCTACTGTTTCATAAGGTGTACTATTCTCTCCAGAAATACTACCACCTTTTTCTCCATCAATTTCTACTACACCTGTTGTGATTTGGAATTGTTTTATTGTATTTTCTACTACTAGTTCTTGTACTTCTGGTACTCCTACTTGATTTGCTATTTTTAGTATCATTCCAGCAGGACCACCTGCATTTGTTAATGTTTTACCATCTGTTTCTATTGTACGACTTTCAAAATATCCTACTGCAATAAACATATCATTACCGATTTCTGCTACTGATGTGATTTCATCGCTACTACTTCCTCCTATGCTTTTTGCAAATTCTACTTTTCCATTTTCATCATATTTGATTATCATTCCATCATATTCACCTGCATTTTGTAGCATATAATTTCCTGCTGTTATACTGCTACTATTAAAATATCCTCCTACTATATACCCTCCATCACTTGTTTCTGCTACTGATGTAATTTGGTCATCACTTCTTCCTCCTATGCCTTGTGCCCATTCTACTTTTCCATTTACATCATATTTGATTATCATTCCATCGGAATATAATGTACTATTACTTGTATTTTCTAGTTCATAATTTGCTACTGTTATACTACTACCTTCAAAATGTCCTCCTACGATATATCCATCTTTGGTTTCTGCTACTGATCTTATTTGTTGATCATCACTTCCTCCTATGCTTTGTGCCCATTCTACTGCACCATTTTCATCATATTTGATTATCATTCCATCATCAGAACCTGCATTTGATAGATAATAATTTCCTACTGTTATACTACTACCTTCGAAATAGCCTCCTACTATACAGCCTCCATCACTTGTTCCTGATACTGAATTGATATAATCTTGACTACTTCCTCCTATGCTTTGTGCCCATTCTACTGCACCATTTTCATCATATTTGATTATCATTCCATCATTACTGCCTGCATTTGTTAATTCTACTGGATTGCCATTTACATCATTTCCTACTGTTATACTGCTACTTTGGAAATATCCTCCTATGATATGCCCTCCATTACTTGTTTCTGATACTGAATCGATATAATCGTTACTGCTTCCTCCTATGCGTTGTGCCCATTCTACTTTTCCATTTTCGTCATATTTGATTATCATTCCATCTCTAGAGCCTGCATTTGTTAATTTTACTGGATTGCCATTTTCATCATTTCCTACTGTTATACTGCTACTATAAAAATATCCTCCTACTATACAGCCTCCATCACTTGTTCCTGATACTGAATTGATATAATCTTGACTACTTCCTCCTATGCTTTTTGCCCATTCTACTATACTGTTTTCAGCATATTTAATTATCATTCCATCATTAGAACCTGCATTTGTTAGATTTACAGGATTGCCATTTACATCATTTCCTACTGTTATACTGCTACTTTCGAAATATCCTCCTACTATATACCCTCCATCACTTGTTTTTGCTACTGATGTGATTCTATCACTGCTACTTCCTCCTATGCTTTTTGCTTGGAGAGTAATTGGGTTATTTAATTCTATTTTTTCCAATTTGATTATCATTCCATCATCATCGCCTGCATTTGATAGTGTATAATCTCCTACTGTTATACTACTACTATGAAAATATCCTCCTACTATATACCCTCCATCACTTGTTTCTGTTACTGAACTAATATAATCATAACTACTTCCTCCTATGCTTTTTGCCCATTCTACATTTTCATTTTCATCATATTTGATTACCATTCCATCATTAGAACCTGCATTTGTTAGATTTACAGGATTGCCATTTGCATCATCTCCTACTGTTATACTACTACTTTGAAAATATCCTCCTACTATATACCCTCCATCACTTGTTTCTGTTACTGAACTAATATAATCATAACTACTTCCTCCTATACTTTTTGCCCATTCTACATTTCCATTTTCATCATATTTGATTAGCATTCCATCACCACTGTCTACATTTGTTAATTCTACTGGATTTCCTCTTACATCATTTCCTACTGTTATACTGCTACTATAGAAATATCCTCCTACTATATAGCCTCCATCACTTGTTTCTGCCACTGATGTGATTTCGTCACTACTACTTCCTCCTATGCTTTGTGCCCATTCTACATTTCCATTTTCATCATATTTTATAATTATTCCTTCATATGTATGTACCGGTGTGTCTCCAGCAGAATTTTCAAAACTTATATCTTCATTAATACTAATTGTAACACTTGAAAAACTTCCCCCAATTAAGAATCCTTTATCTTTCGTTTGATTAACACATATTATTTCATCAGTTCTGTTTCCATCAATTGATTTTGCCCAAATAACAGTTCCTGTATTGCTATATTTAGCAATCATTCCTCCCGTTGAATCACTATTTAAAACTACTTCTTCTCCATTTATATTATTTCCAAAAGACAAATGTCCACTTCCAAATCCATCTCCAAAGTATCCCACTACTAGATAACTATTATCGTTTGTCTCAATAAGGTCATTTACACAGTCTTCTCCATTTCCAGTAATTAATTTTGCCCATTCTAATATTCCATCACTATCATATTTGATAATCATTCCATCTGAATATGAAGTTGAATTATTTACTAAACTTATGCTATTTCCCTCTTTATCAATTCCTAAATTAATTGTCCCTGTGAAATTTCCTCCAACAAGATAACCTCCATCATTTGTTTCAATAGCAACATTTATATTATCATCACTTATCCCCCCTATTACTTTCGCCCATTTAACTGTTCCATCACTATTATATTTTATAATCAATCCATCTGCTTCTCCATTATTTATTAGTTCAACTCCGTTCCCTAAATTTATTGAATCACTATAGAAATATCCTCCTACGATATACCCTCCATCACTTGTTCCTGCTACTGATGTGATTTGGTCACTACTACTTCCTCCTATGCTTTGTACCCATGTTGGTGCAAATGTTGTTGGTGCTTCTCTACTTGCTCCTATTCCAAAATAATATTCTTTATTTGATATATCATATTGTTCTGGTGCTTGTACTTCTACTGCTTTATATAATCCTTCTGCTAAGTCTGCTGTTATTTCTCCATTTTGGTCTGTTGTTAAGGTATAATATTCTTTTCCATTTATTGTTTCTTTTGTTCCTAATATTTCTCCTTTACTATTTCTAGCAGGTATTACTCCTTCTTCTACATTATAAATGGCAAATTTTACCCCTGATAGTCTTCCTCCATTTTCATCTTGTTTGATTAATCTAAATGCTGGGCTATCTTCAATTGTTAAATTTATAGTTGTTCCTTGTGCTGTATATTTTTCTTCTGTTCCTTCTAAGTTTTTAAATATTAATTCTCCTGTTGTTCCATCTACTTGGAAAGTAATGTCTTTTACTTTGGCATAACCTACTGGTGCTAATACTTCTTTTAAAGTATATGTAGCATTTTCTGGTTTTCCTTCTATATATTGATATAAACCAGTAATTGTTATATTTCCATTTTCGTCTGTTATATATTCTCCTATTTCTTTTTCTTCTTTATATAATTTAAATTTTGCTCCTGCTAGTTTTTCTGTTGCTACATTTTCCCCTGTTTCTGTTCCTACTTGGGTTTCTTTCTTAATTTTCGTAATGACTAAATCATATGTGGGAATCTTTTCGTTTTCTAATGTGATATTAATTGTTGGAATACTGTCTACTTCTTCTACTGTATGGCTTGTTACAGTTCCCTCCATTATGGTTAATACATAATTTCCTTCTTGGTTTTCTATTTTAAATTTGATTGGATTTTCTATTATATAATATCCTTCTACTGCTTTTGTTTCTTGTAAGGTGTATTCTTGCCCTATTTCTAATCCATTTAATGTTATTTCTCCATTGATATTTGTCGTAAGGCTTCTACCACTTTCTGGTAAGCCTGAGCCTGTTATTTGGAAACGTACTCCTCTTATTAAATTTTGTGTTCCTGCTTCTTTTTTTATTATTTTTATACTTGCTTTTGCTTCATCTTCTACTTTTACTGTTACTTTGTATTCTTCTCCTTCTTGTTTTATTACTTGAATGTCTTCTTTTGTTGTTCCTTGTGTTTTTTCTATTGTTAATGTTCCATTTTCATCTACATGACCAATAAACCTTATAATATCTCCATTTAAGGCATAGTTTGTTGGTGATTTTATTTCTTGTATTTCATATGTTTTTTCTGCATATAGTCCTGATATATTTAATATTCCTTGTGCATTTGTTACACCTGTTTTTGTTTCTCCTGTTTCTACATCTGTTATTTTATATGTTGCTCCTGGTACTAATTTTTCTCTTCCTGTTTGGTATTTTGTTGTTTCTACATCAAATTTTTCTGCAATTCTTAAACCAATTTTGTTTGGCTCTGTTTGGGTTCTATATTTTCCTTGGTCTGTATCTAAACTAAATGTTATTCCATGGTGACTATAAGATATTTCATTAAATTCTAATCCATTTGGTAGTTCTACTGTATAGTAGAAAATATATTCATCTCCCACATTGATAATAGTATCTTCAAAATCTATAAAATATGTTCTAATATTTTCCCAATTAGTTACTTGGTCTTTTGTTTTCCATCCATTTTCTGTTTTGGTTAAGTCTGTATCTGGATTTGTATTTTCTGAATAATATATAGTTACTTTTCCTTCTAATCCTTCTGGAATTAGAATTCCTTCATTTGTCATGTTTGTTGTATATGTAGAGTTTAAGTCTCCTCCACTTAAGGCATAGGTATTTCCTTCAAATGGAATTTTTCCTAATATTTTTATATCACTTATTGTACTTGAATAATTATTTCTAAATTGTGCTCCTATTGTTGCTTGTCTTTTTTCATTATCTACTTTAACATATAATGGTTTTATATCTGCTATTTGTGGAGAAATTACAATTGTTCCTTTGTCATCAAAATTGCTTACTGTTTGATTTGTTAACAAGCTATTAGGTGATATTAAACTAATATTTGCCTCTGTTTTATTTACCAATTCTTCTTTGTTTAAATTATCATTTACATCATAAGTATCTGCTTGTGGGTAATAGTATTCTCCTGCTTCTTGGTTGCTTGCATATAGCTCTACTTTTGCTGAATTTATGGTTGCTACTCTTGGGTCTGGTGTTAAGTTTACATCTATTGTAATTTGATAGCTTTGTGGGTTTTCGTTTTGGTTACTTGTATTTATTTTTATAAACCATGTATCTTCTATTTCTAATAATTCATAACTTAAAAGACTTACTTGATTATTGCTAATTTCTACATTATTAATTTCTGCTGTTAATATTTCTTGTGGTAATTTTACTAAAAAGCTTCCATCTGTCCAGCCTATTTGGTTATTTGATGCATTTGCTTCTGCTGTTATGGTTATTTTTATATTTTTTTCTGTAATTTGTGTAGATAAAATGTTTTTGCTTAAACTGATATCTGCTATTGAAAATGGTGCTTCATAATGTGCTTGATGTGTTAATGTTTGTATATGGTTTCCTCCCATATAGGCTTCTAATGTTGATTGAATATATTCAAATGTATCAAATTCTGATTTTTCGTAGTTTGTTGTTAATGTGTCATCATCTATTTCTTTTATATGGTAAATATACATACTACTTTCTGCATTTGTGCTACTTGTTTCTACTCTTACATGTTTTACTGGTATTTCATATTTGTATGGATTATTTGATGTATAACGATTCCAATTTTCTTTAGTAAATGTTACTAATAGCTCTTCTGTTTGGTCATCATATACATTAATCCATCCATCTTCTTTTAATAGATTATCTGCTCCTGTAAATGCAATTCCTATATTGCTAACAACAGGTTCCATAGATTCTTTATTAGAACCTATTATAAAATTATCAGATACTTGTGTTTCTCCATCTTTTGTTTCTTTTAATACTAATCCTGTAGATTCTCCATCTGTTCCTGTATATGCATACCATCTTACTTGATAAGTGTCGTCTGTTTCGTTACTACTTAGACCATTATATATTCTTAATGGTTTTTCTTTTGATATTGTATAAATATGGCCAGAATCTCTCCATATTTGTTTTCCTACTTTTATGTCAAAGTCTACCGCTGATCCTCTTGATTGTGAAAAGTTAGCTGTAATTGTTTCTCTTGCGGTATTTGATTTATATGGATTTGTAAATTCTGTGTTTGGATTATTATATCCTTCATAATAGGTTTCTACTGGGATTGAAATAGTTACTGTATCTTCTCCTAATGTTCTATATGCTTCTATTGGATAACTAATTCTTATGTTTTGATAATAATTGCTTCTTGCTACACTTTGTGTTATTTCTCCATTTTCATTTACTTGTGCTACTCTTTCTATTGTAAATTCTCTTGTTTCTTCATTATATTGGAATGTAGCGTTTGTACCTGTGTATGTTACTTCTAAAGGGGCATATCCATTTAATTCTGGTATGGTTCCTTTTACATAGTTTTTGCTTAATATAAGTTGTTCTTTAATTTCATTAGTAATAACATCAAAATCTAGATTAAATCTTCCATTTACTTCATCTATTCTATCTCCAATGTCATAATTATTTTGTGTTTTTTCATAAGAACGGGTATTTATGGTTGCCTCTGTTTCTCCATACCAGTCTACTGTTAAATCTATTTGTTTTGTTATAGGGGTTTCTTGTGTTCCATTTACATAAGTTCCTGTTAATATAATAGAGTTGTTTTCTCTAGAGTATTGGTTAATGTTTTTTCCAATTGCTTCTGCTATACCAGAGGAATAAGTATAGTCTCCACTTCTTATAGAACCTGTTAATAATTTTTGGGTACCATTTCCTAATTCTTTGAATTGTATTTCTTTTATGTTATTTCCTATATAACTTTCGAGCAATTCGCTATCTTCTGGAAGTGCTGTTTGGAAATAGAAGTTTTGTCCATTTATTTGAATTTTGGCATCTTTTAAATACCCTGCTGTTTGGACTATTATTTCCATGTACAAGGTATCTTCTTCTCCTATTGGTCTTGCAGTTCCTTTTATTCTGTCTGCTTCTCCATCGTTGTTTATGTCTCGCAAGAAAAAGGCTCTAAATTTTACGCTTCCATTTGTGCCTTCTACTTCTTCGTCTCCATCTAAAAATTGCTCATAGGTCATAGCTCTTGCTAGTTCTGGGCTTATATTTTGTATTTGCCTATTTTGTTGTAGCAAAACGGTTGTTACAATAATGGCAATTACAATTAGCAATATTCCTATGCCAATTAGTTTTTTCCCTACTCCTTTTTTCCCTTTTTGGATTTGGTTTTGATTAGTTTGGTTTTCCCCTATTTTTTTCACAGATTTTTCCCCCTTTTTTGAGCTTTATCTTATTTTTTATATTACTTTTTCTACTTATATTTGTAAATAGGGGGATTTTTGTCTATAAAAAAAATATAGCTTTTCCTTTTACGGAAGCTATATTTCTACATTTTATTTTTCTTATTTTACATTTTTATGTTTTTTTTGTCATTTTTTTGTTAAATTAACCTATCAAATTCTATGTTCCATTAGGGGTGCTTCTGTTTGGAACAGGACTGTTTCATCAGGGATGCCTTCGTTAATTATTCATTATTCATTATTCATTTTTCATTATTCATTAATTGAATTTATAACACTATCTGCTTTTTTTAATGAATAGTGAATAATTAATAATGAATAATTAATAATTTTTTTGGGATGGTCAAGACCATCCCCTACACACCAATTATTCACTATTCATTCTTCATTATTCATTATTCATTAAAATATACAAGAGCCCTCCGACGCTTCGCGTCACCTCCCTTTGGTAAGGGAGGCAAGGTACATTTTTCTGAATAAAAAGTCGGTTCCATTGTTTAGTATTGTTCAATGAATAATGTAATGTTTACTCGAAAAAAATCAAAAAAATAAAAGTTTTTAGACTATGAACAGAAAAACTTTACAAAGAATATAAAATATGATATTATAATTATAGAGGTGAAAACTATGATAAAAAGAGAGTTATATCTAAATAAAATAAGAGATTTTTATGATAGTGAACTTATAAAGGTAATTATGGGGATAAGAAGATGTGGAAAATCTGTTTTGCTAGGACAAATTATTGAGGAAATAAAGGAAAAGGGAATAAAAGAAGATCATATTATTTATATGAATTTTGAGGATTATGATTTTATAGAATATACTAATGGAAAAAATTTTAATGAATATATTAAAAATAAGGTAAAAGATAAAAATAAGTATTATTTATTTTTTGATGAAATTCAAAATGTTCAAGATTTTGAAAGAGTTATCAATTCTTTTAGAGCGACTATGAATGTTAGTATTTTTATAACTGGATCAAATAGTAAATTATTATCAGGAGAATTAGCAACAGTTTTAACAGGAAGATTTATAAGTTTAAAAATGATGCCTTTTACATTCTCAGAGTTTATAGAGCTAAAAAAAGAAAAGAAAGAAGAAATAACAGAAAAGTCTCTTGATGAGTTTATTGAATGGGGAGGAATGCCATTAATATACAATACCAATAACGAAATGGAAAGAAAAATGTATTTAAGGGACTTATATAATGCAATTATTTTAAAAGATATTGTTGAAAGAAATAGTATAAAAGATATTAATTTATTAAATAGAATTATACAATTTATGATGGAGAATATTGGTGGAGTTTTATCTTCAAATTCAATTGCTCGTTATTTGAAAAATGAAAAAATAAATACATCTGTGGATACTGTTATGAATTATATTGATTATATTACAACTTCATCTATATTTAATAAAGTAAATAGATATGACATAAGGGGAAAAAGTGTAATGGCTACACTTGAAAAGTATTATTTAACTGATTTAGGTTTACTTGCACTAAAAAGTTCACCTATTGAAAAGAAAATTGGAGGAAGGTTAGAGAATATTGTTTATAATGAATTGATAGCAAGAGGCTATGAAGTATATATAGGAAAAACAGAAAAAGGTAAAATAGATTTTGTAGTAGATAAGTTTGGTGAAAGAGAATATATACAAGTGGCAGATTATTTATCAAGTGATGATGTTATAAAAAGAGAGTTTGGAGCTTTTAAGTATGTGGATGATAATTATCCAAAATATGTGATAACAATGGATAGAATTAATTATAGCCAAAATGGAATAATTCATTTAAATTTAAAAGATTTTTTGTTAGATCATAAGAGGTGATTTCTTCTCTAATTATTCATTAATTTAATTTATAATTTTCTTTAATGAATAGTGAATAATTAATAATGAATAATTAATAATTTTTTTGGGTGGTTTCTTCGTAGAATGGGTCGGCGAGGGCGCCGACGCCCTACACATGTATTTAATGAATAGTGAATAATGAATAATGAATGATGAATAATTTTTTTGGGTAATTTCTTCGTAGAATGGGTCGGCGTGGGCGCCGACACCCTACACATGTATTTAATGAATAGTGAATAATGAATAATGAATGATGAATAATTTTTTGGGTAATTTCTTCGTAGAATGGGTCGGCGAGGGCGCCGACGCCCTACACATATTATTAGTGAATAGTGAATAATTAATAATTAATAATGAATAATGCATGATTTTGGGTTGGAACATATCTACATGAATTATTCATTATTCACTATTCATTCTTCATTATTCATTAAAATATGTAGGAACCCTCCGATGCTTTGTATCACCTTATTAAGGGAGGCAATGCATATTTCTCTGAACAAAAAGTCCGTCCCCTTGTTCGTTTATTCTAATATGATTTCATCTTCTAAATAGGCATATTGATATTTTTGTTCTTCTTTTTCGATTTCTCTTATTTTATTTGCAATTCTAATTTGTGGTGCTTCAATTGCTTGTGCTGCTATGATTGCTTTTTTGTTTCCTTTTGCTCCAGCATGTGCTAACCCTCTTAAGGTTCCAAGTATTACAATGTTTTCGCTTGCTACAATTTCTGCACCACCATTTACATCTCCTAGTACTACAATACTTCCTTCAAATTCTATTTTCTTTCCTGACCTTAATGATCCTTTTATATATTGTGTTTCTGAGATATTAACTTCTTTTTCAAATGTTTTTTTAATGCCGTGTAAACCTAGCTCTTCTGGACTATCGATTTCTATTTTTACATCCATTTCCTGTTCTAACATTTCTCTTACTTTTTCTATTTCTTCATTTTTTAGCACTTTTCCTGTAACTAGAATTGGTGTTTTTTCTTCTTGGTACATTTTTTTTAGTTCTTTTATTTTGGCTTGTAATTCTTTACTATATTCTTCTTCTGTAGCGTTTTCTGATATTTTTATTATGATTTGATCTGGTTTTTGGTTAATACTAATACAACTCATTTTTTATATCCTCCTTTAAATTTAGTAATTTCTCCGAAGGGCGGGCGATTAAAATCGCCCCTACATTTTTCATAAATTATTTTGCACTACTGTTTTCGTATTTCCTTCGGAGGGCGGGCGATTAAAATCGCCCCTACATTTTTTCATAAATTATTTTACACTACTGTTTTCGCATTTTCTTCGGAGAGCGGGCGATTAAAATCGCCCCTACATTTTTTCATAAATTACTTTATGCTACTGTTTTGTATTTTCTTCGGAGAGCGGGCGATTAAAATCGCCCCTACGTTTTTTCATAAATTATTTTGCACTACTGTTTTCGTATTTCCTTCGGAGAGCTTGAGCGATGAAAATCGACCCATCTTTGCATCATCTATTTTTCTATCTTATTTCTTCTGTATAAGGTTTTGAGTTTGTATCTTCTGTAACATTTCCCGCATTAATTCCAAAATATTCTCTGATGATTTCTCTAACTACTTCTGCTGTATAGTTTCCATGTCCTCCATTTTCTACCATAACAACAACCGCAATTTCAGGATTATCGTATGGTGCAAATCCTGCAAACCATGCATTGATATTGTCTCCTGCTTCTGTCGAACCTGTTTTTCCTCCTACTGGAATCTCGAAATCTCTAAATCTGGAATATGCTGTTCCTCCTGTTTCTTCTGTAACTGATCTCATTCCTTCTAAAATAGCATCTAAATATTCTTGATGGATTTGGATATCTGCTGTATTTTCTTCTACATATCCTGTTTTTTGGTTGGCAAATGATTCTATTTCTTCTCTTGGTACTTCTGTTCCATCTGGATTAATGATGGTTTTTATTAATGTTGGTTTAATTTGTTTTCCTCCGTTTGTTAACATAGAAATGTATTTTGCCATTTGTAAAGGAGAAAAGTCATTATATCCTTGTCCAATTGCTGCATTAAAAGTTTGTCCTAAGTACCATTCTTCTCCTGTAGCCTCTTTATGGACTTCTTTAGATGCCAATGTTCCACTGGTTTCTCCCATGAGTTCTATTCCTGTTTTTTTGCCAAGTCCAAAATAAGAAGCATATTTATCTAAGTTGTCAATTCCCATTCTTTTTCCTACTTCGTAAAAATAGTAGTTACAAGAATGTTTAATGGCATCTTCTACATTTACCCAACCATGTGTTGTTCCATAATCGTCGTATATCCAACAGTGTGGTCTATTTCCTTCTGGATAAATTCCTCGGTCTAATACTCTTTCTTCTGTGTCGATCACTCCAGATTCTAGTGCAGCTATTGCTGTTGCCATTTTAAAAATAGAACCTGGTGCATAAGAGCCTTGTACTGCTCTATTAAATAATGCTTTTACCTCTTCTTGGTTATATTCGTTCCATTTTTCTGTACTGATTCCTTTGATAAATAATTGTGGTTCAAAGTCTGGGTAACTAGCTAGCGCTAATATTTCTCCTGTTTGTACATTCATGACAACAACGGCTCCAGATTTTGCATAATATGCTGTTCCTAATTCTCCATTTCTAATTTTCATGATATTTTCTTCTAATTGCTGTTCTGCCGCTTCTTGTAAATTAGCATCAATTGTTAATACTACATCGCTTCCGGCAATTGCTTCTTGTGAAATATATTCACCAGAACTAGTTCCATCTACTGTCATATCTACTTGTTTTACTCCATCTTTTCCTCTTAAGTATTCTTCAAACATGTATTCTATTCCTAATCTGCCAATGTAGTCATTCATGTTATAGCCCTGTCCTTCTCGTTCTTTTAGGTCATCTTCATCAATTTTTCCTATATAACCAACTACATGTGATGCCAAACTTCCTCTTACATAATCTCTTACTGCTTCTGTTGAAATATTAATTCCTGCAAAACTTGCATTTCTTTCGCTGAATTCGTTTACACTTGCTCTACTAATATCTGTTGCAACTGTAATTGGTTTTGTAACACTATATCCATTTTCGGAAATTTCATAACGGATAGTCATTATTTTTCTTGCTTCTGCTAGGTTTTCTGTTTCAATTTCATATTTTTCTTTTAATTGGTTAAATGCTTCTTCTGCAGTTGAGCCTTCTTTTAATTCGTTTTCTTCTAGAAATTCTTGTATTCCTTCTTCTGTAGAAAATGTATATGCAAATGGTTCTATTGTTATTGGTAAATTATCTACATAGGTGTCACCGTTTTTTTCTAATACATTTATCATATTTAAAATGGCAGTGTTTAGACTTTTATCATCTATTTTTGTTTTGTATAGGTCCAAATTAAATCCCATTTTTGTTCCTGCAATAATATTTCCTGTTCTATCATATATATTACCTCTTGCCGCCTTTAATGTTGTTTCCCTTGATAATCTTGTATTTGATGTTTCTCTATATTCTTCTCCATTTACAATTTGTAAAAAGAATAATTGGCATAATAATACAATGCCACAAATGTAAATTAGAATTGTTACTAAATTATATCTGAATTTTGTTATTTGTTTTTCGTCTTTTTTTAGCAATTTACCACCTTCTTTTAAAAATATCTTGTTAATATATGGTTTCCCTTAAATACATCTTGTACATAATATCCCAATTTCTTTAATATTGGATAGAAAATGATAAAAAGAATGATATTATAAATACTTTCTATGATAATGGTTCTTAAAAAATATGGAATAGAGATACTGCTTCCAAGGAACATCCCTTGTAATACACAAATTCCTAGCTCAAAAAGTATAGTTGCTCCTACTATCATTAGAATAATAGTAAGTTTGCTATCTTTGGAAAATTTTTTATCTAAATATCCTCCTAACCATCCTATAATTCCAAGCATAATTCCATTGATTCCTATTATTCTACCACTTAAAATATCTAATAAAATTCCCCATGTTGCTCCCATAGTAAAACCAAAACCTTTTCCAATGAATAGTCCCATGTATAATATTAAAATAATAAATAAGTTTGGTTTTATTCCTGCTATGTGAAACCAGCTAAATACATTTGATTGAAGAAAATAGAGAAGGAAAAATAAAAGAATACTACATATGATAACAATTATTTTTTTTAGCATTTTCTATTCATTCCTTCCTTTCTTTTTAATTTAAGTTTAAACCTTTTTACTCGCTTTTCTGAAAAATGAGCGATTAAAATCGCCCATACGATTTTTACTTAATAATTAATACAGTTTCTAGTTTATCAAAGTCAACAGCTGTTTCTACAATAGCATAACGGTCTGTAATATTTTGCATGTTTTTTATTTCTTTAATGGTTCCAACTAAAATTCCTTTTGGGTAAATTCCTCCCATACCAGATGTTTCAACTCTATCTCCTTGTAAAAGGTTTGCATCTGTTGGAATATAAGTTGCTCTTAACTGATTGCTTCCTTCTAAATCTCCTTTACATACAATACCATCTCTTGATGTGCTAATAGTGCTACTTACACTACTTGCAGGATCAATTATGGTTTGTACTTTTGAGGTGTTTTCTGTTACTGATATAATATGTCCTACTAAACCACTTTCTGAAATTACTGCCATATTTTCTTGTACTCCGTGTTTGGTTCCTGCATTTAATACAAATACTCTACTATAATTACTAATATCTTTATTAATTACATTAGCAGGAATTGTTTCATATTCTGAATATTGATCCATCATGGCAGAATATTCTCTTAATTCTGCGTTTTCTGCTTTTATCATTTCTAATTCTCGCAAGCTTTGTTCTAATTCCGTATTTTTTTGTTTTAATTCTTCGTTTTCTTTTTTGAGTGTTTCCATATCTGTAAAAAAGCTGGTATTTCCAGCTATTTTATTTTTTAAATAAGCAAGTCCACTTTGTATTGGCATTACGATAGTACTAACAGCACTTTCTATATAAGAAAGGTTGTTGTTATTGATATTAGAAAAAATAACAACTAATATTAATATGATAATTGTTACAACGATTCCTATGATTCCAGTTGTATTTTTTCTATACATTTTTTTCATCCATCCTTTCTATTTTTTTCTTCTCGCATTTACCAAAATATCTTTTAATTTTTCCAAGTCTTCTAGTGTTTTTCCCGTTCCTTTTACTACACATTCTAATGGGTCTTCTGCAATATAAACTGGCATTTCTGTTTTTAAACTAATTAGTTTATCAATATTTTTTATGAGTGCTCCTCCCCCTGCTAAGACAATTCCTTTTTCTACAATATCTGATGCTAATTCAGGAGGTGTTCTTTCTAAAGTTGCTTTAATAATATCTACAATTTCGAAAATAGATTCCTTCATGGCTTCTTCTACTTGTGTAGAGGTAATAATAGCATTTCTAGGAAGTCCTGTTGTTAGGTCTCTACCACTAATTTCCATTGAAGCTTCTGTCATTAAAGGCGTAGCACAACCAATTTCTATTTTTATTTGTTCTGCTGTAATATCTCCTATTGCTAAATTCATTTCTCTTTTTACATAATTTAAAATGTCTTGGTCTAATTCGTCTCCTGCTGTTCTTAATGAATTGCTAACAACAATTCCGCCCAAGGAAATAACAGCTACTTCTGTTGTTCCTCCTCCAATATCTACAATAATATTACCAGTTGGTTCTGCTACATCAAGATTTGCTCCAATTGCAGCTGCCATTGGTTCTTCAATTAAATACACTTCTTTTGCTCCAGCATGCAACACTGCTTCTTCTACGGCTCTTTCCTCTACCTCTGTTATGCCAGATGGAACACCTACTACTACTCTAGGCCTTCCCGCATTATATCTTTGACATACTTTTTTGATAATATTTTTTAGCATTAATTGTGTAGCTGTAAAATCTGCAATAACTCCATCTTTCATAGGCCTTACTGCTTTAATACTTTCTGGCGTTCTTCCTAGCATTTCCTTTGCCTCATGCCCTGTTGCTAAGATTTCACCTGTTTTTCTATCGATTGCCACTACAGATGGCTCTTTTAGTACAATTCCTTTTCCCTTTAAAGTAACTAAGATATTTGCTGTTCCTAAGTCAATTCCAATGTCTTTACTTCCTAAGCCCAAAAGTTTCATTTTTTCACAATCCTTTCTCACTTTTTGTATTTCCTGTCTTTTGTTTTTGTCATGATACTGCTAAAGGTTCCATCTCCAATTACTATATGGTCTAATAGTCTTATTCCCATTAAATCACAGCAGTCAAATATCCTATCTGTTAAATGGTAGTCTTGGTTACTTGGTGTAGAATCTCCACTAGGATGGTTATGAATTAAAATCATATTTGGAACATTCATTTTAATTGCTTCTGATAAAACTTCTTTTGGTTCTATCATAGCAAAATTTGCTCCACCAAAAGCAATATCTACTATCTTGAGTACTATATTTTTAGAATTTAATAAAATAACTTTTGCTATTTCTCTTTTTTCATATCTTAGCTCTTCCATCATTAAATTTGCTACATCTATAGAATTGGTTATTTTTATTTGATTATTAACCGGCCTTGCCATTCGTTTTGTTAGTTCTCCTATTGCTCTAATTTGTATTGCTTTTACTTTTCCAATTCCTTTAATTTGCATGCACTCTTCTATTGAAACATCTTGCAAGAATTTTAATTGGCTTTGTTCTCCCTTTAATTTCAAAATTTTTTGTGCAATTTCAACAGAAGTTTCCGTTTTTGTCCCTGTTTTAATCACAATAGCTAATAATTCTGCATTTGATAATTTTTCTGGTCCATACATTTGTAGTTTTTCATATGGTCTTTCTGATAGGGGAAGTTCTTTCATTTTAATAGACATATCTACTCCTTTGCTCCCCCCAAATTTTTTAGAATTTTCGGTAAATAAACACAGCAATTGCAATTCCTATAATGCTTGCTACATTAATCTTAATAGATATGGCAAATGTGAGTTTTATAATATTTAAATTTAGAACAAGTGGTGATTCTAATCCAAATTCTTGTCCATAAGATAACCAATTTAAAAAGCTAACATTTCCTGCAAGCTCTCCAATTAATCCTCCTAATACAATTCCTGAAAATATAAATATGAGTAATATCCATATATTTTTATCTCTTGTTGCCATGTTTGTTCATCCTTTCTCTTACGGAATTTTACACTCTTTTGTTTTGCATATTATATATTGAATTTGCCAAATTTTCAATACTATCTTTTACATTTTTGGAATTTTTTACAATTCCTTTTTATTTATTCTTCCCTTTTTTCTTTTTTTATGCTAATATATGTAGTACGTTTACAAAAATATTTTCATATACTATATCAGTCCTATTATTTACAGTTTTTCCATTTTTTTATTCTTTAAAACAAACGGATTTCGTAGTATAATGGTATTATAATTGAGGAGGTTTTTCTTTTATGAAAATAGAGAAACTAAACGAAAATAAGATAAGAATTATTTTAAATTTAGAAGATTTAAAAGAAAAAAATATAGATTTTCATTCTTTTATGGCTAGTCCTATTGAAACACAAAGCCTATTCTTAGATATGCTAGCTTTGGCTGAAGAAGAGGTTGGTTTTGTTACTAAAAATTATAGAGTTTGCATTGAGGCTTTGGCAGCTTCTACAGGAGATTTTATTTTCACTTTAACGAGGTCTCCTGAAATAGTAGAGCCTAACTTAAAAAGAAAAAAAGTACATATGAGACGTAAATCTATTGATTTAACTAAAAAAATTGCTATTTATCGTTTTGATAATTTTGATGATTTTATTGCCTTTTGTACGTTTTTAGATCATACTACTGTAAATCATTTAAATCAGTTAGCAAAAAGTATTCAATTGTATTTTTACTCTTCTCAATATTACCTTGTTTTTAAACAAATTCATTCTCGTCCAGAGAATTTAAAAGCTTTTTGTTCTGCTATTACAGAATTCGGAAGTTATGTACATCATCCGGAGCTTTTTGAAAGAAGACTTACAGAATATGGTCACCTAGTGATGAAAACAAATGCCATTCGAACAGGGATTAAATATTTTGCTTAGTGAAAACTTGGAGGTGAGAATAAATTCACCTCCAAGTTTTCACATCTTAATCACTAATTTTCCTATTTTAGTTTCTATGAATTTTTTTAATTTTTCCATAAATTCTTCTGGTTTGATTTCTTTTTTTGCTACCATTTCTAAGCCTTTTTCCCAACTTGCTGTTAATTTAGGATTTAATAAGTCTTCCATGGATTTTTTTATAATCTCATAAATACTTTCCCCTAAAAAGGTAGGTGTAATAATTTGTGTTTTATTATTAATTTGGATATATTGTATTTTTTCTAATTTTTTTATAATTTCTGCTCTTGTACTACTTGTACCAATTCCTGCTCCCTTTATTTGCTCTCTTAACGTTTCATCTTCTATTAATTTCCCTGCATTTTCCATAGCAAGAATAATAGAACCTGAATTATATCTATTAGGTGGTGATGTCTCCGCTTCTTTTGTGTCCATTGATACAATTCTTAATTCTTGCCCTTTTTTTAATGATTTTAAGATTTCTAAATTGTTTTCTTCTGTTTCTTTTTCTGGTTTTAAAATTTCTAAATATCCTTGTTTTGTACATACTTTTCCACTTTGATAAAACCTCTCAGTATCTACTTTTATTGTAACTGACACTTTACTAAATTCTGCAGGTGGATAAAATATACTTAAAAATCTTTTTACAATTAATTTATATACTTGTTTTTGTAATTCGTCTAATTTTTCATAATTTTCTAATCCCTGTCCTGTGGGAATAATGGCATAATGATCTGTTATTTTACTATCGTTTACATACTTAGTTTTAATTAGGTTTGTACTGTATTTTTCTTGGATCATTTTTTGTATATATTTTTTGATTTCTTCATCTTGAAATTTTGATAATCCATTTAAATTTTTGGTAATTTCTTTTGCCACAGCTGTAGATAATACTCTTGCATCTGTTCTAGGATAAGTAACTAATTTTTTTTCATATAAATTTTGTATGATATTTAGCGTTTCATCTGATTTTATTTTAAATTTTTTACTACATTCATTTTGTATCTCCGCTAAATTAAATAGTAATGGTGGGTTTTCTTTTTGTTTTGATTTTTTAACTTCTTCTACGATTGCTATTTTATTTTTTATATTTTGAATGAATTCTTTTGCATCTTCCTCTTTTTTAAATCCAGATTCATTATATAATTGTGGAGAATTGAAATAAGTGGATTCTTCATCTACTTTCCATTCTGCTTTCATATTTTCGAATTCACCAATTATTTTATAGTATTTTGTTTTGACAAAGTTTCGAATTTCTAATTCTCTTTCTACTATCATCCCTAAAACACAGGTCATAACTCTTCCTACAGATATAGAGGCTTTTTCTCTTTGCGTTTTTTCTGCCAATTTTTTGCTAAAAATAATGGATAGAACTCTTGAAAAATTAATACCAATTAAATAATCTTCTTTTGCTCTTAAATAAGCAGAATCACTTAGAGAATCATATTCTGAAAGGTCTTTTGCTTCTCTAATTCCTCTTAAAATCTCTTCTTCTGTTTGGGAGTCAATCCAAACTCTTTTCCTTATTTTCCCGTTTTACCCCTACCATTTGTTCTACTAAACGGTATATATATTCTCCTTCTCGTCCAGAGTCAGTGCAAACATATATAGTATCAATATCTTCTCTTAGTAACAAACTTTTTACTATCTCAAATTGTTTTTCTACACTTGGAATAATCTCATATTTAAATTCTTCTGGAATAAAAGGAAGGGTATCTAATCTCCAAAATTTTAACTTTTCATCATACTTTTCTGGATAAGACATCGTAACCAAGTGTCCCACACACCAAGTCACGACCCATTCTTCTGATTCTAAATATCCATTCTTTCTTGTTGTATTTATTTTTAAAACTTTTGCAAATTCCATTGCTACTGATGGTTTTTCTGTTATTAATATTTTTTTCATTCTTTCCCTCTAGTTCTTAAATTTTTAGTATTTTTGAAATTAGAGATTTAACATTTTACATCATTTTTATTTGTTTATAATTTTTTGGAAATCCTAATTCTTTTAAAAAATATTGAAAACTAATTTCGTCAATCTCTTGTTGCACTTGTTTTATTCTGTTTTCTATTTTTAAAAATAATGGTATAAAATCCTCTTGATCTAATAATTTTTTTAAAGTTAAGATAACAGCAAACATATCATTTGTTCCATATTCATAATCTCCATTTATTTTCCTTATTTTTAATCTTTCTCTTTCTTTATTATCATATTTTGATAATTTATATTGTAGTCTTACATTAAATAAAATATCACCATGTGCACATATATTTCTAATCACATTTAATATTTGCAAATAGGTATAGAGATATTTTCTGTCTACTTCCAAAAGTTTTGCTACTTTTTCTTTTTCTTCAGTTTTTAATAAATAATAAAATTGTTTAATATTTCCAAATGTCATAACTCTTACTAGTACCCAGGGTGGCAAATTTTTATTTTTTATTTGATATTGTTTTACCACTCCATTTTTAGGACTTCTTTTTAGATTCTGCCTTATTTCTTGATATAATCTATCAAATTGATGATTACTATTGGCATTTAATTTAAAATTTTGTACTTTCATATAATTTTTACAACCATAGGTAGCCGCAAAAACTTCTGCCACATAGGATTTTAAGTAGGTTTCTACCATTCCAATATCATCTAAAAGTAAATTCCTAAGTTCCCTATCAAATTGATAAATTGCGTATAGTTCTTCAAAATATGTTTCTCTTACATAGCTTTCATCTTTCTTTTTTAAATCTAAAAAGATATCCTCATATTCTTCTGTTAGATAAAAATAATTTTCTCTTAGGATAACTTTTTTGGCTTTTTCTTCATTTTTGAAAATAAGCCCTCTTTGTTTTAAATGATTAATTCGTTCTTCTATTGTTTGGTACGTTTTTTCCATTTTAATTTTTCATTCCTTTTTATATTTCTTTTATTATATCTTAAAAAAAATAAAAAAGGAAGAGAAAAAAATAGATGATTTTTTCAGACAGAGTCAGACAAAAGGATGGAGCTTTTGTCTTAACAATGAACCAAGGGACGTGAACCAAGGGACGGACTTTTTGTTCATTGAAATGAACAAAAAGTCCGTCCCTTGGTTCACGTCCCTTGGTTCAGATAGTCTGCCGTCCCTTTGTCTGAATATCTTCTCGATTATATTCTAATTAAATATCCTGCATAGATTAAGTTTGGATTTTGTATATCATTTTTTTCTACAAGTGTTTGAATTGTTACTTGAAATCGATTTGCAATTCCAGTAAGTGTATCCCCATTTTTGATTACATATAATGTATGATTGGTATCTCCTTGTTCCTCTCCCTCTTCTCTTGTATGAATAATAAGTTGCTGTCCTGCATAAATTAAATTTGGATTTGAAATATTATTTAATGCTACTAGTTCATTTACTGAGGTATTGTTGTTTAATGCAATTTGAGCTAGTGTATCTCCATATTGTACTGTATAACTAATTTCATTTGGTGATATTGGATTTTCTGGTTCTGGTATTGGTTCTGCTCCTTCTAGTAAAATCCCATCTGTAAAATAATCCCTGTCTACATTTCCACTTATTCCACTAACTCTTCCTGTACTGGTGTACTGAAATCCAACCCAATAATCCCACTTACCATTGGATTCCGGCTCTTGTACTCCATATTCTGCCACCCATAATGGATAATTATCTGCAATTTCTTGGTTAAATGTGCTTCTAGCATTATAGGCATCACTATAAATTACCATTTCTTTTCCTGTTAGCCTTTGCGTTTCTTGTGCAAAGGCTAATGTTATTTGATTTATTTCTTCGATACTTAAATTTCCAAATGATTCAAAATCAACTGCTAATCTGCAATCTGGATTTTTCCCAGAAATAACAGAGGCAAAAAACCTTGCTTGTTCTTGTGCTTCTTCTACACTTCTTGCTGTTACATAATGATAGAATCCTACTTTCAATCCATTGGCTTTCGCATTTCTATAATTTTGTTCGAATTTAGAGTCTTTATAGCTAAATCCTTGGCTGGATCGTATGTACACTACTTCTATTCCATCTGCTCTTACTTGAGAAAAGTTAATGTTCCCTTGCCAAACACTAACATCAATTCCTTGATAAATTACATTACTTGATGGTCCAAGAGCATATACAGGTATACTATAAGCTATATTTAAGAAAATAAATAGAATTAAAAAAATAGAAAATCGTTTCTTCATTTTTCCCTCCTTTATGGGTATTTTATGAACGATTTTCTATTTTGGTTCTTATCTTTCTAGTACATATCCTCTAATATATAAATCCTCAGTTTCTGTTGGGTTTGTTCTATAGGAATAAGAAATATATTTTATATAAATTCCTATATTATTATTGATCTCAATAATTGGATTTTCTTCTAGATATTCATAAGCATAATTAGTACTAATTTGATTGATTTTTCTTAAGTTCTCCAAATATTCTGTTAAATCAATTTCCATAATTTTTTTATCTTGCCCATCATATACTATAATGTTTTTTTCGTCTTCTGTAAATTCACTATTAAATTCTTTTATGGTATGATATCCGCTCACATTAATTTCCATTGTTTGTACTTGATAATGTATAGATTCTATATCTGAAAAATCAATTACACTATTTGCTAATTGTTTTTTATCCTCTTCTGTAAGATATTCTGGAATATATTTTTCGCCTGTGCTTTTTTGTTTTAAATATTGGTAAGCATCTCGTACTTTTTTCTGATTTTCTTTTGTTAAGCTTGTATAATTTGTTCCTTCTGGCATGATATGTTTTATTCTATTCCCTTGATTTTGGTAAGAGAATGATTCGTAATTCCATGGTGTGAAAAATGTAAATATGCTCAAAACAATTGCTACTATAAATATATAATGTAATTTTTCTTTTTTATGATAAA
This sequence comes from uncultured Clostridia bacterium, assembly GCA_944390965.1. Taxonomy (GTDB): domain Bacteria; phylum Bacillota; class Clostridia; order TANB77; family CAG-508; genus CALXRW01. Next base: position 57,429 of record CALXRW010000002.1, on the reverse strand, counting down.
TATGAAATACAAATGTTGCTATTTGGAATAAGATAAAAATGCAACATAAATATCTAGATGGTGTAAACCCAAATTCATTAATTCTTGTACCAATGGAATATATTTCTAGTAATATAAGTGGCATATAAAAATATGGTAAAAATTTTGTTATTTTTTCTATCATCTTGTTTTTTTGTTTATAGTTTTCTGCCATATTCCAAATAGGAAATGCAAACACAAAAATTCCAGCTAAAATTCTATATATCACATTGGATGGCATTTCTTGACTAATCATGATTTTGGCAATATATAAGTAAATGATTCCTATTGCAATCGTAACAAGTGGTAGTAGCACATAACATACTAACCCTCTCATAAATGCATTAACATCTTTTTCTTCTATATGGTAGATACTATATAATAATGCAGGGATATAAAATAATCCAAATAGTATAATTTGTAGATGCAACAGAATTTGATATAATTTTCCATCTAAAATTAGTTGAATAAAAATAATACTAATTAATGTTAATCCTATATTTAAAACTCCATAAATAATTGTTACATTAAATATTTTTGAAAATATTTTTAGCATATATTCCTGTAATGTTTTTTCAGTATTTTTAAATAGTCCATATAAGATACTGATTGCCATTGTTATGAAATATCCTATAAACCATCTTGTTGTAATTGTTTTTACTAATTCATTTTCAATTCCCCAAAAATCTCCTCTTAAAAATAAAAGTCTTGTGAAAATAAAAGAAATAAAAGCTGAAACGAACAAAAGCAGTATTTTCCATTTTAGTTTTTTAGTATAGGTTTCTGTAAATAAAAAACCAATTGTAGCTATGATGCAAAATACTAAAATTTGCCATATTGCTTCTTGTAGTAAATTTGTTTGTTCTATGCAAATACATGCTAAGATTGTACTAACAATAATTCCAGCTAGAGTAACAGGAAATTTTTTTATCATGCCCTTCACATTTTCTGATATGTTTTGCAACATTTCTTTTAATTTGTTCATTCTTTCCTCCCTAAAATACATTTTTGTTTTAAGTAATTTCTTCGAAGAACGGGCGATTAAAATCGCCCCTACATTTTTTTATAAGTTACTTTACATTTTCTATAATATATATGAATTGTTTGCGTTTGTCAATATATAATTATTGTTTTTCGTTAAAATTGTATCTTTCTAATAAATATGGTATAATTGTTTTAGATACTTTGTATCTAATATCTGCTGGGATTCCAGCAAAGGAGGAATCGTTTCCATGTTTAACAGTTTGACGACTCTTGTACGCACTCGGAAATACCTTGTGTATTTCTATCGTGATGTAAGAAGTTGTGATCCCCTCAAGGTTCTCTCGTTCAGAATGGAAGTGGATCAATCTTTTGATCCGCAGAAAGCTTTCCAGCCGGACGACGTCCACGCTTTTGCGTGGTACGCGGAAGATGTTTCTGAATACTCCGTGATTGCACCGTCGCTCCATTTGGAGCACAATTTCTCGGTTTCCAAATCAGGCGAACTCTACTTTGAGCACAGCGATGTGCTTGATGAAGATTCCGCTTGGCGTTGGGTGAAAATGCATGACAACAATTACGCAGTATCCATGTTGCAGAAGTCTATCTCTTTGTGGAAGTCCAAAAGAGAAGAACCCAAGTTTATCTTCGACAGATACAATGAGCCGTTTTTGGTAAGCAGGGAAACATTGCGATCCCTTTATCCCTTAATTAAGGGATAAACTCTTCGCGGCTATCTCATTTTTGGGATGGCCGTGTCATTTTTTTTATTTTTCGCATAAAATAAATTAGGTGATTTTTATGGATTTTTTAAAACTTGGTTCTTTAGGTTCCATTGTTGAATTATTACAAAGTACACTTAAAAAATTAGGTTTTTATGATGGATATATAGATGGAATTTTTGGTCCTAGAACAGAGTCTGCAGTAAGAAATTTTCAATCTGAATTTGGTTTGAGTGTAGATGGTTTTGTAGGAGAAAAAACTTGGAATGCTTTATCCCCTTATTTTAACGGTTATACTACCTATACCATTCGTTCTGGAAATACACTTTATGAATTAGCATCCCGTTTTCAAACAAGTGTTAATCAAATTCTTTTTCATAATCCCAATATCATCCCAAATAGCTTACGTGTAGGACAGGAAATTATCATCCCTTTCGGTTCAATTGTTCCTACAGATGTTTCTTATTCTTATGATATCTTACAAATGAATCTTCGTGCATTAACAACTATTTATCCTTTTTTAGAAATTTCTAGTATTGGAAAAAGCGTTTTGGGAAACGACTTAAGTCTTGTTCGTTTTGGAAGGGGCAGAAATGAGGTATTTTATAATGCGTCCTTCCATGCGAATGAATGGATTACTTCTGTTTTATTAATGAAATTTTTAGAAGATATTTGTAAAGCCTATGTTGATAATATTTCTATTTTAGGTTATTCTATTCGAAATTTATTTGAAAATACTTCTATTTATTTCGTTCCTATGGTAAACCCTGATGGAGTTAACTTAGTTACAGGTGCTTATCCTGTTAATGGTGAAATATATCAACAAGCTTTACAAATTTCCAATAACTATCCTTCTGTTCCTTTTCCTCGTGGTTGGAAAGCGAATATCCAAGGTGTGGATTTGAATCTTCAATTTCCTGCAGGTTGGGAAAATGCAAGAGAAATTAAATTTTCTCAAGGTTTTACTTCTCCTGCTCCTCGAGATTTTGTTGGATTTACCCCTTTATCTGCGTCAGAATCTTTTGCTGTATATCGTTTTACTTTAGAGCATAATTTCCGTTTAATTTTGGCTTACCACACACAAGGAAAAGAAATTTATTGGCAATTTCAAAATTATGCACCACCTGAATCTCTTCCTATTGCCAAAGCCTTTTCTCAAATTAGTAATTATGTAGTTGGAGATGTCCCTTTTAATTCTAGTTTTGCAGGTTACAAGGATTGGTTTTTACAAACATATAGCAGACCTGGTTTTACAATAGAAGCTGGTATTGGCACAAATCCGCTTTCGATTTCTCAATTTTCTCAAATTTATAGAGATAATTTAGGAATTTTATTATTAGGAGCAACTATATTTCCCTAAATTTATCATTCATTTCTTTCTGAATAGACAGACAGAGCTTTTGCCTTAACAAAAATGAAGCACAAATAATGTTAGTTCTTTGTTTTGTTAAGACAAAAGCTCCGTCTGTCTATTCTTTACATTTTCCTATGTATCTCTTCTAAAACCTTTTTAACTTGGTCAATAGAAAATTTATATTTATCCTTTAAAACATATTTATCTTGCATTTTTTCGAATTCTTTTATTAATGAATCATCAAAGTCTAGTTTAAAATAATTAAAATCTTTTAATTCTGTTTCTTCATCTATACCACCAATTCGTACTTTTTCTTCTTGTCTTTTGTAATATATCAGTTTATTTAATTCATCTTTATCATTTAATAACTTTTGAATTTTATCGTTGTTAAATAATACTGATACATCATATAAATGCTTTGCTGTATCCATATACAGTTTTCTTATATAATAAAACTCTGCTGCAAATATTTTATCTATAAACATTCTCTCTAATTTTATTATTTCAATTTCTATCTTTGTGATATCAAATTGCTCTTCTAAAATTTTCTTTTCTTTATCATTTGCAAATTTATATATTAAAGGCTCTATATAGTATTTCTCGGTTGGTTCGCTTACAGTAAAAGAAGTCGATTCTACTTGTATTTTTCCTGCTCTTTGCAAAGGTATTTCACTATCTTCATATACTGATGTATATTGGTAAACTCCTGTAACACTACCTTTATTGTCTATACATTCGTCTTTTATTAATTCTAAACCTTTTATATCGTAACCTAAAGCAGATTCTTTTAATCTTTTCTTATTTCTTGTATTGGATTCTTCTGATAAAACTTTTACAGTTAAATCAATATCTTCTGAGAAACGATTCATTGTATCTAAAATTTTATATACTGCTGTACCGCCTTTAAAATAAGCTTTTAAATAATTTTGTTTTTTAGCTAGTTCTTTAAGAACTAAACATATATAATAGTCTTTTTCTATTATATCCCTATCTATAGCTTCTCTATCTTTAATAATTTCTATAAAATTTTTGAATTCAAATTTATTTAAATGTAGTAACATTATATCTCCTATCTTGCTATTACAAATAATTTATCTAATACTTTTCTATTATTTGTTTCTCTAGCATATTTTATAATTTTTTCAAAATCTAATTTACATTCTTCTATAATTCTATATAAAATTTCATCTGCATTTGGAGCATCAATAGGAATATTATCTTTATTATCTAAAATATCTATAAACTGCAAATATCTATAATTTTCATTTGTTATTTCAATTTTGGGTTTTGTTATATATGTTCTTAATTTTTCATCATATTGTTTATGATATTTACATTCATTTGTTACTATATCTGTTACATTTGGAACTAATGTTGTTAGTCCTAATTTATTAAATAACTTTGCACCCACTATATACCCTTTTATATTTCCATCTTTATCTTCTAAATATTTTAATTTTCTTAATTTATTTGTATTTAATGGAACTTCCCCAAACATACTAATAATAGGCTTATAATATACTCCTTTATATTCAGCTTTTATAATACCTTCGTTTTTTAGTCTATTTAAAATAACATTTATATTTTTTAATACGTTTTCTTGTTTGTTATCTTCTTCGTTTTTCCCAATAACATATTTTTTTATGTCTTCAATAAATATTGGCTCATCTTCTGGATATTGTTCAATATATTCTAAAACTAATTTACAAATATTCATGAGTTTTACCTCCTTTGTTATTATTTTGTAATATTTTTTATATATTATATACTTTATAATAACATTATATTCATTTTTTTAGAATTTGTCAAATATAGTAGTAAAAGTCTATTCAAAAACCAGCAAATTTTGAGATTTTTGCAATATCTTATATCAGTTTCTCAAATGAATCTTTATTTCAAAACTTGGAATGCATATATTTATGAGCAACACTTCTCCATTTTCTTTTGCCATTTTCATCAAATAGACAGCCTGACAGAGCTTTTGTATTAACAAAAATGAAGCACAAATAATGTTAGTTCTTTGTTTTGTTAAGACAAAAACTCCGTCAGGCTATTTGTAAGTGTCATTCAGAAAAGTGGATTTTATGCTATTTTTTTAATTCTTTTTGCATATATAAAATATGCTGTTTTGTTCTTAATAATTCATTATCAATATTTTGAATATCCTTTTTAAAATATTCTGTCATTTCATCAATTTCTTGGTCGTTTAATTCACTTGGTCCTATCTCTCCATACAGTAATTTATTTGCTAAAATCTGTTTTTTATGTTCTGTTTCGAACTTGTTTTTTAAATTATTGGAAAATGTAAAATTCTCTTTTATCTCTATACTTGATTCTTCATTTGATTTAAAAGATTTTTTGTGCCAAAAAATCTTTTTTAAGAATCTTTTTATTTTGTACCATATTCCATTTGTTTGAATTAGTTTATTATTCATCATAATTTACTCCTTGGTTTTGAGTATTATTAGTTATTTCTCCTATTTTATTTGATAATTGATGTTCATAATCTTGTTCTAATTTTCTTGCTTCTTGCAATGCTTTCCTTTTTTCTAAATCTTGTCTTATTAAAATAGCAAGTTCTTTTTGCTTTTGAGTTCCATATTGCATATCTAACTCGCTTATAATATTTAAGACTTCATCAATTTCTGGGTGTTTTTTTCTAAACTCTTCTCTTTCCTCTTCTGTTTCTAATATCTTATAAGGTTTTATAAGTCTTTGTCTAATATCGCTCAAGGCAGTTCCGAGTCTTTTTTCTTCTTCATTTTTAGATTTTGAATTTGGTGGCTTTTTTCCTCCAGATTTTTCTATCCATTCCTTAATTGCTCTTGCATTTGATAAGTATGGTGACATATTATTTTTATCTATTTCTTCTATTATTTCAATTATTTCGTCAATTTCTGGGTGTTTTTTTCTAAAATTTTCTCTTTCCTCTTCTGTTTCTAATATCTTATAAGATTTTATAAGCTTGTATCTAATAGCTCCCAAGGCTCTTCCGAGTCTTTTTTCTTCTTCATTTTTAGATTTTGAACTTGGTGGCTTTGTTCCTCCAGATTTTTCTATCCATTCCCTAATTGCTCTTGCATTTGATAAGTATGGTGAAATATTATTTTTATCTATTTCTTCTATTATTTCAATTATTTCATCAATTTCTGGGTATTTTTTTCTAAAATTTTCTCTTTCCTCTTCTGTTTCTAATCTCATATATGGTTTTATAAGATTTTGTCTAATAGTAGACAAGGCAGTTCCGAGTCTTTTTTCTTCTTTATTTTCAGAGATTGAGGATGGTGGCTTTGTTCCTCCAGATTGTTCTATCCATTCCTTAATTGCTCTTGCATTAGTTAAATAGCTATTTCTATCTATAATTTCCTGTACTTCATTTAATAATTCTAAAAATTCTTTGGTTTCTCCTTGTATTCTAAAAATATCTATATCTTTTATACGACCTTGAATATCTTCTTCATGTCCATCAATACTATCTTCACTTCTATGATGTGTTCTATTGGTTTTTCTATTAATTTCTACATCTAAGTTGTTTTTTAAATAATTATTTACTAAATCAAAGACTATTGTTTTTTCTCTTGAAGTGTCTGAAGATAATGCTCTACCTAGTTGTTGTAAATAGATTATCCTTGAATCAGTTGTTCTTGTCATTATTACACCAGAAATATCTTCAAGATGTAGACCTTCATTTAACATTTCAATAGAAAATAATAATTTTAAATGATCAGATTTTGAATTTTTAAAATTTTCAATGCTTTTTTTATTATCTTTTTCTGTATATCCTTCCCCAGAATAAACTGAATATATTTCCGGATTATCATCAATAGAACTAAACCATTCTTTTGCTTTATCAATTAATTCATCCATATGTGCTTTATCTTTGCAAAAAATAATATATTTCCCATCTTTCTTTTTTATGTTTTTTGCAAGTAATTCTGGTATTCCATCAGCTTGATCTACTATTCTTCTCATTTTATCATATTTAATTTGTAGTCCCTTTTTCTCTTGCTCATCGTTACAATTTGATATTGCAGTTCTTATTCCCTCCAAATATTCACCCAAAGCATAATCACATTTTACATAGGTAGGTGCTTTTACAATTTCCTCTCTTAATGCATCTACTAAAGTTAATTCATAATCAATATTACCTTCAAATAACTCATCAATAACATTTTTATCATCCATCCTATCTGGGGTTGCTGTTAAGCCTAAAATTTTAGCATTTGGATTTTGTTCTAATAAAGTATTAACTTTTTCTCCCCATCTGTCTGCACCAGTTCTGTGTAATTCATCCATAATTATAATATCAGCATTTAACCTTTCTATTTGATCATCGGTTACTCTTAATAAAGCTGGATAAAGCATTATTCTAAAATTTGAAAAATATTCATCCGCTATCATTTTTGCTGGTCTGTTGCTAGATGGTTCTTCTCCAACTATGTATTTAGCAATATAGTTATACATTTGATTTCTAATTGCATTAGTAGGTGCCATAAATAAAATTCTTTTATCTTTATTATCTTCCATAAGTTGTAATGCTATAAATGATTTACCACATCCAGTAGGAAGTACAACTGATGCTTTGTTTTTAGTTTCATAAGCATTTTGAACAGATTGATAGGCAGCTTGTTGATGTTTTTGTAATCCTAATTCTGGTTTTCCTTGTATTATCATAATTTACCTCATTTCCTAGTATTCTTTTGTGATAGACTTATTCAAGCATATATCTGATAAACTAATTTTCATTAATTTTTAATTATAATATTTATATCAAAAAAATATTTTTTTCTCAATAGCTTTATTCCAAGTTTTTATATATACTTAAATTAAAATTTAGATTAATTTATCGAAATTTCTTCTTGAATATAAAATTCTTCTAACTTCCATAGTGTTATCTTTTACTGTGTAAAAAATAGTGTAATTTTTTACATAAATTGTGTAATAAGTATTTTGTCTTTTCCTAGTTGATATATATTCTTCATAAGCCTCCGGATTATAAGCCCTTTTATTTATTTCATTTTCTAATTCATTAACAAAATTATTGGATGCTATTGCATTATTTAATTTATACATAATATAATCAATAATTTTGTCTAGATCATTGTAAAATAAAGGAAGATATTTTATTTTATATTTTTTTTCCCTCAATCTTTCTCCTTATTTTTCCAAAAACTTCTTCATGAGTATAGTATTTTGTGTTTGGATTTTCTGCTTCTCTATCAGCCTCATCTAGTGCATTTTCAATATACTCATTATATTCTGCATCACTCATTAATTTTGAATATTTTTCTAAACTCATTACTACCATAGAGCCATATCCATTTTTTGTTAGATAAACTGCTTCATCTTCTTTTAAAACTAATTCCTCAATTTCAGGATATTTATTTCTTAAATCTGATACTGGTCTTATATTAATCATATTACTTCCTCCTTAAATTTTGTTATCATAATTTTATCATTATTTTATGTCTTTTTCAATGTTTTATTCTAATATTTTACAATAAAAAACAAAGTGCATCAAAACACTTTGTTTCTATAAATATTTTTTAATACCCTATTCCTCTTTATGAGTCCATTATTTATTTAATAAATATATTGATAAATTTAAATAAGAGGCAAATAGTGTCCATAATAAATATGGTATTTGGAGTAATCCAGATATTTTATTTTTTTGATAAAATTTAATTATCAAAATAATGACAAGAACATCTAATAGGATAATCCATAGAAAAGCGAAAAATCTCCATTTCCATATAAAAAAGATAATGGACCACATGGCATTTACAAATAATTGTAAATAATATATCCATTTTATTTCTGAATTTAACAAATTTTTGCTCTTAAGTATTCCATAAGATATCCCCATCAGTATATATAAAATCGTCCACATGATAGGAAATACTATGCTTGGTGGTGCAAGAAATGGTTTTATCAAAGAATCATAGTCAATATAGTTTGAAATTAAAATTCCTACAATTCCACCAATAATTACTGGAATTAAAATAGATTTTGCATATATTTTTAATTTTTCCATAAGTATAACCCTCCCTTATTAATATTTTATAAATTTTTAATCATAATATACCTTTTTTGCATGATATATAATTTACAAAATCGTTTTTTTTATATATAATCATTTTATAATTAAAGTTTCATTTAGGAGGTGAATGAAATGAAAAAGAAAACTTTTATGGCAGTATTTTTAATACTTTTTGTTGTATTACTATTTACATTAACTGGCTGTGGTTCTGATAATACCAATACAAATGCTAATAGCAGTAATACACAAGCGCCAACTCCTTCTGCTAATACAGAATTAGCACAAATAGAAGTAAAAGAAAAACTAGATATTGCATATGCAGCTGTTCAAGCAGATTTTTTAGTTGAATCTGCTACGGATTCTTCATTAACTTTTGCAGATTACTGCACACAAGAAAAATTACAAGAAAATTTAACTGATGCTGTTCTAAATTCTTTTACTTGGAATGATAATACTTTAGAAGGTACTCTTGTTTATAATGAGGAAACCTATATTTTTACTTTAACATCAGAAGGTGAAGTCTCTGTAACCAATTATGAAGAATGAAATAAGACAATTTAGTCAAAAACTAAGACGGAGCTTAAAAAGTTCCGTCTTTATATTTGCTTCTATTTAGTTTTTCCATAGAGTTTCTCCTTCTTTTATTGTTTCTAAAATTTGTATATTTTTTATCTCATCTGTTTCTACTTCAAATGGATTTTTATCTATAATAATAAAATTTGCTAATTTCCCTTCCTTTATGCTTCCTTTTTCATTTTCCTCAAAATATTGGTAAGCAGCATTGATAGTAACAGCTTTTATAGCTTCTATTAAAGGAATTCGTTCTTCTTCTCCTAAGATTTTACCATTTTTTGTTTTTCTTTTTACTGCACACCATATTGTTTCGAACATATTAGGTTCTATAACTGGAGCATCTTGATGAAATGTAAATAGAATTTCTTGTTTTAATGCACTATTGGCAGGACTTATTTTTCTTGCTCTTTCGATTCCAAGATTTTCAATGTGTACATCCCCCCAGTAATACGTATGTGCTACAAAAAAAGATGGTATTATGCCATATTCTTTTACTTCTTCTAATTGGTCTAATCCCAATAATTGTGCATGAATCATAACTGGTCGTAAAGGAATCATTGCTTTCCCTTGTTTTTTTATCGCATGGATAAATTGTTCTGCTGCTTTATCTCCATTGCAATGTGCTAATATCTGCATGTTTTCTTTTTTAGTCTCTTCTATTGCTTTTTCTATTTGCTCATCTGTCATTGTAGGGTATCCACAATAATTTTTTTCCTCTTTATATGGTTTCCTTAACCATGCTGTTTTTAATTGAGGTGAACCGTCTAAAAATATTTTATATCCGCCTATTTTCATATTTTTTTCATATGATTTCATATGTTTTGCAAATATTTTTTTTACACTTTCTTTTATTTTCATATCCATATAAGCTACCAAGTCTACTTTTAATTCTTGACTTTCTAATAAATCCTGATAAATGGGAATAAGTTCTTTTGTTAGCATTCCTTCTTGTATGGTTGTAATTCCATAAGATAAATATTTTTGTTGTGCTTTTATACAGGCATTTAATAAGGCTTTTTCATTTGGCATAGGAACTTTTTTAATATATTCAATAAAAGCATTTTCTTCTAAAAGACCTGTTAATTCTCCCTCTTTTTGTTCTATTTTTCCACCTGCTGGAGCTAAGGTTTTTGATGTTATTCCTAATATTTCTAAAGCTTTTGTATTAAATACACCTGCATGTTCTGATGTGTGCTTTAATACAACTGGGTTATTTTCTATTATTTTATCTAATCTATCTTTTGTAATATGTTCCTTTTCTTGTAACTGATTTTGATCATAACCGCTTGCCATAATCCAATCATGTTCACCTATTTTATTTTGGCTCATAAATTCTTGTAATTTTATTTCTATTTCTTTCATATTAGAACATTCTTTAAGAGATACCTGTAAAAATCCGTTGGCTACTGCAATAAAATGACTATGGCTATCTATAAAAGATGGCATGATTGTTTTTCCTTTTAAATCAATTATCTGCGTATCTTTATCTTGGAAAGCAAAAATATCTTGTTTACTTCCTACTTTTTTTATTATTTTATCTTGAATGAATATTGCTTCACATTCTTCTGGTTCTAGTGTTATAAATTTCCCATTATAATAAATTTTTTTCATAAAAATTCTCTCCTGTATAATATTGTTTTAAGTAATTTCTTCGAAGAACGAGCGATTTTAATCGCACCCTACATTTTTTTCATAAATTAAACAGAGGGACTAGACAGAGAGACAGAGCTTTTATCTTAGTAAAAACAAATTACAAATAATGTTAGTTGTACTATTAAGATAAAAGCTCCGTCATTTTATTTTTATTCTTTTACTTCCTCAAACATATCTTTTCCTACTCCACATATTGGGCATGCCCAATCGTCTGGTAAGTCTTCAAATTTTACTCCTTCAGCTTCTTCATCATAAATATATCCACAAGCAATACATCTATATTTCATTATTATCACCTCCTATCATTTCTTCTGCTAATTGTTGCATTTCTTTTTTATTTTGTTCATTCATTTTAGACCTGATTGTCACAACGGTTGGACAAATTCCTATATTTTTCATCTTTTCTAATATTTCTCTCATGCATCTTCCAGCAGATGGTGCCCATGTTCCATTTTCTATGATTCCTACTTTTCTATTTTGGAAGTTCTTTCCTTGTAAATGATGTAGAAATTGTTCCATAAAAGGAAATACCCCCATATTGTAACTAGATGCTGCCAATATCATTTTATCATAACGGAAAGCATCTTCTATTGCTTCTGCCATATCATCTCTTGCTAAGTCTGTTATAGCTATTTTTTCTACTCCTTTTTCTTTTAAAATACTTACCATTTCCTCTGCCGCTTCTTTGGTATGTCCATAAATAGATGCATAAGCAATGAGTACGCCCTCGTCCTCTGGTTCATATTTACTCCATATGTCATATTTTTGAACATAAAAAGATAAGTTGTCTTTTAAAATTGGTCCATGTAATGGGCAAATAATCTTAATATCTAAATTTGTTGCTTTCTTTAACAATTGTTGCACTTGTACTCCATATTTTCCTACAATATTAAAATAATATCTTCTTGCTTCACATGTCCATTCTTCATCAGTATCTAAGGTCCCAAATTTTCCGAATCCATCTGCTGTAAATAGTATTTTTTCTGTTTGTTCATAGGTTACCATTACTTCTGGCCAATGAACCATTGGAGCCATAAAAAATTGCAAAGTATGTTTCCCTGTGGATATCGTGTCTCCTTCTTTTACTACAATTTTTCTTTCTTCTAATTTTTGAATATCAAAGAATTGTTGAATAAAAGTAAATGTTTTTTCGTTTCCTATTATTTTTATATCTGGATATTTTTCTGTAAGTTTTTGAATATTAGCAGCATGATCTGGCTCCATGTGTGATACCACAATATAATCTGGTTTTTCATTTTCTAATTCTTTTTCTAAGTTTTTAAACCATTCCTCTGTAGCTCTTTTATCCACGGTATCCATGATTACATTTTTTTCATCCTTTATTAGATAAGAATTATAGGAAATACCATTAGGTACCACATATTGTCCTTCAAATAAGTCAATGGTTTTGTCATCTACTCCTATATATTTTATTTGTTCTGTTATATTAATTTCTTTCACTGGTTCCCTCCTCCTAATTCTTTTTCAGTATAACATAAGTTAAAAAAATAGTAAATATTTTATCCCCTTTTCCCTAAAGTTATATTAATTTCTATTTCGCGACGATTTCGCAATACTTTTAAGGTCACATTATCACCTGGCTGTTTTTGATAGATATAATTTCTTAATTCACTCATTTTATTTAAAGTAACCTGATCAATTTGCGTAATAATATCTCCTTCTTGTAGACCAGATTTATAGCTTGGTCCGCTTACAGATACCTCGTCTACGTAAATTCCAGAATCAAATTCTATATTTCCATTTAAATAAGGAATCACTTCTCGGTCAAAGCCATAGATACCAATAAAGGCTTCTTCAAATTTTCCTGTTTGTAGGAATTTTTGAATAATAGGTTTTATGGTATTAATCGGTACTGCAAATCCAATTCCTTCTACTGATGCAATTTTGATTGTAGTAATTCCTATCATCTCCCCATTCACATTTACTAAAGGTCCTCCGCTATTTCCTTCGTTTATACTCGCATCTGTTTGAATTAAGTCTTCCATATAAGATAATTTATTTTCTTCTTCTATTTTTATCGTCCTATCTACTGCACTAATGATACCTGAAGTAACTGTTTTTTGAAATTCAAATCCAATTGGATTTCCCACTGCATATACTGCTTCTGCTACTTGTACTTGAGCAGAGTCACCAATTTTAATAGGTGTTAATCCTTTTGCTGCTATTTTTACAATAGCCAAGTCTAAATCGCTGTCCGCCCACATTACAGTACCATTATATATTTTTCCATTTTCGATTGTAATATAACAATTACTATATTTTTCTCCTGCCACATGCCAATTGGTAAGAATATATCCGTCCTCTGAAAGAATGACTCCTGTTCCCATTCCCAATTCCGATATTCCGTTTTCAGAAAAAATAGAACTTCCACTACTTTTTATTTTGGAAATTCCTACAATACTTTCATTTACTTCTTCTATCACTTCTACAATTTTTTTACTTTCCTCTTTCTTTTCTTCTACTGTTGTACTTAACCTTTCTACTTGCATTTGTTCTTCTAATGGAGATTGGTAAGGTTCAATTTCTAAATACATATTATGTAATATAATAGTAGCAATAGTTACTAAAATGATAATTCCTAACAATGTAATTAATTTTTTTATTTTATGATTTTCTTTTTGTTTATATCGCATTTTCTCTATTCCTTTCAAATTTTATTCTTACAATCATTTTTCCCATTTTATAATTCTTTAAACAGTTCCTAGTATGTTTTTTTCATTTGTTTTTTGTCGAAACTTGGTGAGTTGCTCATTTTGCGCGATTTTATTTATATTTTTTTTGTTTTTTTATCAAAAAGTCTATACATTTGTTTCTTTTTTTTATATAATAGCTAAAGTATAAGATTAAATTTTAAAGGTGATTGTAAAAATGGAAAAGAATTTTTATGATTTAACAGAACCTCAAAAATCGATATGGCTTACAGAACAATACTGTAAGAATACTTCCATCTCTGATGTTTGTGGTTCTCTTTTTTTGAAGGAAAAAGTTGATTTTGATTTATTGACAAAAGCAATTTATTTATTTGTTTCTCACAATGATTCTTTACGCTTAAAGTTAAAATTAGAAAATGGAATCCCTTCCCAATATCTAGATGAATTTGTACCTTTTAAAATTGAAAAGATTAATGTGTCTTCTGAGAAGGATTTACAAACTTTAGAAAATGAAATGTCACATCATTTATTTAAACTTGAAAATTCATTTTTGTTTCATTTTTGCTTCTTTGAATTTCCAGACCAATCTGGTGGATTCATTGTTTGCTTACACCATCTTATTTGTGACGCATGGAGCATGAGTTTACTAGCAGATCAAATTGTAACATTTTATCGTAATTTATTAGATTCTAATTGCGAAAATACAAAATATGAGAATGAACCTTCTTATATTGATTATATACATTCTGAAAAAGAATATTTCAATTCTAATTCTTACATAAAAGATAAAGAATTTTGGGAAAATACTTTTTCCTCTGTTCCTTCTTTGTCTTCTTTTTCTAATAATCCCCAAAAAACCACAAGCACATTAGCAAATAGAAAAACATTCGAACTTAAAAACACGAAAAACATTCTTTCATTTTGCAAAGAAAATTCAGTTTCACCATTTTCTTTCTTTATGTCTATTTATTCTCTATATTTACACAAAATATCTAATATTGATGATATTATTATAGGCTCTCCTCTTTTAAATAGAAAAGGAATAAAGGAGAAAAATACCATTGGTATGTTCATTAATACTTTACCTATTAAAATTTCTTTTGCTAATCAACTTTCTTTTTCTGATTTAATGAAATTGGTTACATCTACACATTTTTCTGTTTTTAAACATCATAAATATTCATATACAGAGCTATTAAAGTTTGTTCGAGAAAAATATAAAATTTCAAATAATTTATATGATGTAATTATTTCTTATCAAAATACTAGGGATAATGCAAAAAACTCATCAATTCCTTATGAAACAAATTGGACATTTTGTGGTCATATTTCTGATAGCTTAGATATCCACATTTATGATACAGATGATACTGGTATTCTTAAAATTTGCTATGACTATCAATTAGAAAAATTTACATCTGAAGAAATAAATGCAATCCATCATAGAATTGAATATATGATGGAGCAAGTATTAAAAACACCAAATATTTCTATTCATGATATTGAAATAGTTCCTCATAAAGAAATAGAATTGTTAAATTCTTTTAATAATACTTACATGGATTATCCAACGAAAAATAATACTTTAATTGAACTATTTGAAAAACAGGTTAAACTTACTCCTAATCGAACTGCTTTAAAATTTAAAGACAAAGAATTATCTTACCAGAGCTTATTTTATAAAGTTTTAAAATTAGCAAACCATTTAAGGACCTTAGGAGTTACCAATAATGTCCCTGTATGTCTTTTAGTTGATCGTAGCTTAGAAATGGTTATTGCAATGCTTGCTACTTTAAAGGCAGGTGGATACTATATAGCTATTGATCCATATTGGCCAAATGATAGAATTAAATATATTATTGAAAATAGCGATAGTAATATTTTAATTACTTCTTCAAAATATGTATCAAATTATGAAAATGATTTTCATTGTGTTATTGTAGAAAATATTCCACACTTTAATGATGAAACATATTTTACCACTAATACTACTCCAGAAGATTTGGCTTATATTTTATATACTTCTGGTTCAACAGGAAATCCAAAAGGAACATTAATTACCAATAAAAATGTTGTTGGTTTATTAAATGCTACCTATCAAAATTTTCATCAAACTGATAAAGATATTTGGACTCTTTTCCATACTTATACTTTTGATTTTTCTACCTGGGAAATATATGGTTCTTTGTTATATGGTAGTAAATTAATTATTGTACCAAAAGAAGTAACCATTAATCCTAGAGAATTTTTAAAACTTGTTATAGAAGAAAAGGTAACTATTTTAAACCAAACTCCTGCTTACTTTTATAAGGTAATTGAACAAGAAAAAATATTAAATCCACAAAATTTATCTGTACGTTATGTTATTTTAGGTGGAGAGGCTGTTCAATCAACTCCACTAAAATACTGGAAAAATAAATATCCAAATATTATTTTATACAATGGATATGGTCCTACAGAAACAACCGTATTTGCTATTATGTGTGAATTAACTTCTGATGATATTAATAGTGATAATATTTATATTGGATATCCTATTTCAAATTATCAAATTCATATTTTAGATAAAAATTTAAAAATGTTGCCAATTGGCTATGATGGAGAAATTTGTATCTCTGGTGTAGGCGTTTGTAATGGATATTTTAAAAAAGATGATTTAACAAAAGAAAAATTTATTGATACCCCATATGGACATTTATATAAGTCTGGTGATGTTGGGCATTTCGAACAAAACGGAAAAATTAAATATTTAGGAAGAAATGATAATCAAATTAAAATAAGAGGGTTCCGAATTGAGTTAGAAGAAATCGAAAAGCAAATTTCTCTTTGTTCTGGTGTGTCTAAAGTTGCAGTAATCCCTGTTGAAAACAAGAACTATACCAAATCTTTAGTTGGTTTCTTTGTTTCTAGTATTCCAAATAGTACAGAATTTGTAACAGAAGAAATTAGAAAGCACCTTACCTCTTATATGATTCCAAAACTATACCAAGTAGATGATTTTCCTTTAAATAACAATGGTAAAGTTGATATCAAGAGTTTATTAAATTCTGTTCAATATTTTAATACCTCTCACAAATTAGTAGCTCCTGCCAATGAAGTGGAAGAAGATATTCTCTCTTGTTTAAAAACAATTGTAGATATTAATTCCATTTCTACAGAAGACGATTTTTTTGATGATTTAGGTTTAGATTCTCTTAATATTATGGAACTTTCTACTAAATTATCAAAATATAATGTAGAAATACAAGATATTAATAATTGTAGTTCTATTCAAAAATTGGCAAAAAAAATACTATCTCATTCAGAAGAAATAGATAATCACTTACAGCCAGATGTTAAAATTATAGATAAAGATTTTAAATTTAATTTGCAACATGTTTTATTAACAGGTGTAACTGGATTTTTAGGTTCTCATATTTTATATGAGTTATTAAACTGTCCAAGTGTTGCTAAAATATATTGTTTGATTAGAAAAAAAGATATGATTTCCGCCGAAGAAAGATTTCAAAATATGATTGAAAGATATTTTTCATGTTTTAATATTGCATCTTTAGTTCATGATAAAGTTGTTATCATAGACGGAAATTTTGAGAAAAATCATCTAGGACTTGACGAAAAAACTTATCATAACTTATGTAATACCATTACAACCGTTATCCATTCTGGTGCAAATGTTAGACATTACGGAAAATATGAGGTTTTTTACAAAGCTAATGTCCTTGCCACTAAAAATATGATTCAGTTTTGTCAAGATTCACAAGCTAGTCTAGCTCATATTTCTACTGTATCAGTTGGTGGATATTGTAAAATTTCTGACCAAAAGTCTTTGTCAGAATATGATATTAATATTCAACAAAACTTTAAAAATCACGTATATATGATTACCAAATATGAAGCAGAATGTCTTATTTTAAAAGAGCTTTCAGCAGGAAATATTAATGCTAAAATATTTAGATTGGGAAATATTATGCCAAGATTATCAGATGGAAAATTTCAAATTAATATGCATCAAAATGGTTTTTTAAGTCGATTAAAAACAATCGTTGATGCCAAAGCTATTACAAAGAGAATTCACGATACTACCATTGATTTAAGCCCAGTAGATTTATGTGCCAAAGCAATTTTAACCATTTTGAAATCTCCTAACAAACAAACAATATATCATATTTGTAATGATCATTTAATTTCTATGGAAGATTTAACTAAAGCATCTCATATTAATATCTTTGTTGTAGATGATAATACCTGTATTAATTTAATAAAAGAACAAAATAATCCTTTGTCAGGACATTTAATTAATGATATAATATTAAAAGATTATACAGAAACACCAACGAATAATATAAGAACTATCCAATTATTACATGAATTAAATTTTCATTGGAATGAAATTGATCAAACTTATTTACGTAACTTATATAATTTGATTTCTTATATTTAATAATTTATGAAGATAGGGGTTTTTCTAACTACCCTATTTGCTAAAATATATTAAAAATGGAAGAAGGAATGAAATTAAAAATGAAAAAATATAAACTTAAGATATATTTAAAAATGATTTTAATTGATATTATTGTTGTTGTTGCTATGGCATTACTTGTTCCCGTGTTATCAAATTATCCTCCTTTTTCTGAAACTCCAGAATTTCAACTTCAAATTGAAGCTATGACACATACACAGCAATACATTATTTTAGGATTTTTAGGTGTTATTCTACATATTGCTTTTATTAAAATATTTTTTAAAGATATTTTTAAATTTTTAAAAGATAAGGAAGAACACAAAAAAATAGACAAGAAACAAATTGAAAAAGTTCGTTTACAATGTTTTAGAATGAATACAAAATTGTTCATTCTTCAACTGATTGTACTATTTCTATTATTGTCTATTTTGTATTTCACGGTACAAATTAGTTTAGCTCTTTGTATTAAGTTTTTATTAATTTATTTTTCATTTATTATGACATCAGCTATTATTTATATTATTTTAATACAAGATGATTTAAAATATGTTATTGCTCAAACATACCTTATTAATAGTGATGCAATAACTAACTATAAGAAAACAAAATTTTCAAGTAATCTAATTATTAATTTAGTACCATTTTTTCTTGTTGCTTTAATCGTTATGGCTTTGCTAGGATATTCTAAAGTATGTGAAAAGATGGGAGAAAGCTCTTATTATTATTACAAATTATATACGAGCAGAATTCATAATAATATTAGTTTAGAGAATTTGAAAACATCATTGGCAGAAATTCCTCTAAAAAATGAAAATGACTATTATATGCTAATTCAAGATACTAATAATATTACCTATTCAGTTCCTAATGGTTCTGTTACAAACTTCTTCTTGAAATACTTAGAAAGCTTTGGTGATAAAACAAATGGAAGAATCTATGAATATTTTGGTGTAGAAGAAGAAGCCTATGTTAAATCCATTACATTAGATGATGGAAATCAGATTTATATTGGTTTTAAATATTCTAATACTAGTTCTGATACCATTATATTCTTTACTAGTATTACAATTGTAGCACTAATTGCTTATATTTTCATTATTACTATTTGGGCTAGAAATATTAGTAAAAATATTGTTGAGGTTTCTAATAATTTAACAGAGATTGCAACACATGGTAAACTAGAGAATATTAAACCACTTCCTGTTTTTTCAACAGATGAAATTGGTGAATTATCTCTTGCTTTTAATAAGATTCAAGAATTAACAAAACAACATGTCCAAACAATACGTTCTAATCAAGATTTATTAGTTGAAAAAGAACGTCTTGCTTCTTTAGGACAAATGATAGGTGGTATAGCTCATAACTTAAAAACTCCTATCATGTCAATTGCAGGTGCAGCTGAAGGTTTATTGGATTTAATTAAAGAATATGATAACTCCATAGAAGACCCAAATGTAACGGTTCAAGATCATCATGATATTGCTAAAGATATGAGTGAATGGATTGATAAAATTAAAGCTCATACATCTTATATGTCCGATGTTATTACCGCTGTAAAAGGACAGGCCGTAGCCTTTTCCGAAAATCAAATGGAAGTCTTTACTGTAGAAGAATTAATGAAAAGAGTCAATATCTTAATGAAACATGAATTAAAAAATGCTTTAATTGAACTAAATTTCTGTATTCATGTTAATACAGACCTAGAATTGCACGGGAATATAAATAGTTTAGTTCAAGTAATAAATAATATGATTTCTAATGCAATTCAATGTTATGAGGGAAAGAAAAATCAGTCTATTGATTTAATAGTTGAAAAAAAAGATAATAATATTATTATCTCTATTAGAGACTATGGTCCTGGTTTATCTGATGTTGTGAAAGATAAATTATTTAAAGAAATGGTAACTACAAAAGGAAAAAATGGAACAGGATTAGGATTATTTATGTCATATTCTAATATTAGAGCACATTTTAATGGAAATATTACTGTAGATTCTGAGCCAGGAAAAGGAACTACTTTCCACATTATTTTGCCATTGTAACTGTTAGTAAACATTAGGAACATCAATGTCATTAAGTTAAGATGTGAAATATTTTCTCTATTTAAATTTCAACCATATATACCTATATTTTAAAGCAAAAGCTCAAACAGCCTTCTGCTGCCGGATTACCCCTTGAACCTTGAGAGTTTTGCGAATAAAATATAGGTATATATGGTTGATTTTCTATTTTCATAACTTAATGACATTGATGTTCCTAATACTCACTATAGTAAGATTTTGCCTATTTCTTTCCAATTATCTACACGTATAATATTTTCTTTTTCTAATTCGCTTTCTGGTATATTCTTATTATGATAAGCCGTAAATAATAGCTTTTTTTCACATTCTCCTTTTAAATTCGATATTTTGTCATCGATTCGTATATCTGATGAAATAACGCTTTTATTATCAGCAAAAATATATTGTTCTGGCTTAATAAATGGTAATTCTTTATATAGCCAATTGAATTTATTTAATAAATTTTTCCCAGAGATAGATTTATCATCTCTTATAATATAGGCAGTTAAAATATATAATTCATAGTTTTTCTGTAAGTTTTCCATTACTTCATATGCACCATCTAAGAGTCTTACATGTTCATATAAGTTTTGTTTATGAAAATACTCTGCCCATTCACTCATTCTTTCTTTAGGAATTAAATCTTGTATATAATATGCTTTTACATCTTCTATTTTATAATTTGTGTTTAAAAACTGGTTGACTAATGTTAAAAAACCTCCATCACAAATCACATCATCCATATCTATCATTAATTTCTTCATATTTAAAACCTTTCTTTATAGTATTTGTAGATTAGCAAATTTCGCCATTAATCTTTTATGTCCTACTTTATCAAATGCAATATCTACTTTCAAATCATTACCTTCTTGTTCTGTTTTGCATATAGTTCCTTCTCCGAACTTTTTATGATATACTCTAGTTCCTTCTACATATTGACTTAAATCAACTTCTTCATTTTGTTCTTTGTTTAAACCTTTTAGAAAACTTTCTGGTGTTCTAAAAGAAAATGTATTCTTATTTTCTATACTACTTGCAGCCACCTGCGGTTCTGTTCGATAAGAAATATAATTTGAATTCTTTCTGTTATTTCCATATTCCCATGAATAACTTGTGTCCCTAAACTCTGGCTCATCATTATCCTCTTCTATATATCCTTCTAACAAATGTTCTGGTATCTCTTTTACAAATCTAGAAATAGGGTTATAAGAAGTAGAACCAAAAATTGTTCTTTGTTTAGCAGCTGTTAAATATAAATATTGTTTTGCTCTTGTAATTCCTACATAACATAATCTTCTTTCTTCTTCTAGTTCTTTTTCTTCTCCTATGGATTTATATCCAGGAAATATACCTTCTTCCATTCCTACCAAAAATACAACTGGAAACTCTAAGCCTTTTGCACTATGTAATGTCATTAAGGTGACAGAATCTTCTGTTTCTTCCATTCCATCAATATCACTAGATAAAGTAATACTTTCTAAGAATTCATTCAAACCATTTTCGGCAAATTCTTCTTCAAATTCCCCAGCAACAGTTAAAAATTCTTCTAAGTTTTGAATTCTATTTTCTGCTTCAAATGTTTTTTCTAATTCTAATGCTTTGGTATATCCAGTCTTTTTAAGTGTTTCTTGAATCAATTCTGAAATACTCATGTTTTCTTTTTCTTTTCCCAAGGTATCTATTACTTCTATAAATTCTTGGCTATTGCTATATACTTTATTTAATCCATATTCAGGTGCTCTTTTAATTACATCATACATAGAAATTCCATATGAATTGGCTATTTGTTCTATTTTATCTAGACTAGTCTTTCCAATACCACGCTTTGGCTCATTAATAATTCTTTTTAAACTTAAATCATCCTTTGGATTATTTATTAAACGTAAATAAGCAATAATGTCTTTTATTTCTTTTCGTTCGTAAAATTTTAGCCCTCCAACAATCTTATATGGTATATCTTCTCTTCTTAAAATATCTTCTATACTTCTAGATTGTGTATTCATACGATAAAGCACAGCAAAGTCTGAATATTGAAAATATTCTTCTCTTTTCAAGTGGCGAATTTCTTGTACAATGTAATTTGCTTCATCATAATCAGTGTCTCCTTGATAAAATTGAATTAAATTTCCTTTTCCATTCTCTGTCCATAATTTTTTCTCATATTTTGTTTCATTATTTTTAATTACGGAATTCGCTACATCTAAAATATTTCCTGTACACCTGTAGTTTTGCTCTAATTTTATGATTTTCGTCCCTGGAAAGTCTCTTTCAAAGTTTAATATATTTTGAATATCGGCTCCTCTAAAAGAATAGATGCCTTGGTCATTATCTCCCACAACCGTAAGGTTTCCATATCTAGATGCCAATAAAGTTATCAGCATAAATTGTGCTTTATTAGTATCTTGATATTCATCCACTAAAATATATTTAAATTTTTCACTATAATATTCTAAACAATCTGGGTTTTCAGTTAAAATTTTAATGGTATCATTAATGATATCATCAAAATCTATCGCATTATTTTGTTTGAGCCTTTCTTGATATAATTGATATACTTTTGCAATCTTTTCTTTACGGTATTCTCCATTATATTTTTGTAGATACTGATCAGGTGTTAACATTTCATTTTTAGCATTGCTAATTTCCGCAAGAACAGAACGATCTGAAAATAATTTTTCATCCAAATCTACTGTTTTAATACATTCTTTTACTAAACTCCTTTGATCTGATGTGTCAAAAATGACAAAACTAGTATCAAATCCAATTCTATCAATAAATCTTCTTAAAATTCTAACACAAATAGAGTGGAAAGTTCCTATCCACATATCTTTTATTCCATCGCCAATTAATTTTTCAGCTCTTTCTTTCATTTCTCTTGCCGCTTTATTGGTAAAAGTAATGGCTAAAATATTCCACGGCTTTATATTTTTCTCTTGAATAAAATAAGCAATTTTATGAGTAATTACTTTTGTTTTTCCGCTTCCTGCTCCCGCAATAATTAAGCATGGTCCTTCCGTATGTTTTACTGCTTCATATTGTTTTTCATTTAATCCTTCTAATATATCTTGCATCTTATTTCTCCTTTTCAAACTTATGTTTGCATTATATTACTCTTTTTTCCATTTGTCAATCATACTTTTTAAACAGTTCTCTAATTCTTGAGCTACCTCTTCATAGGTATAAACATCATATCCCCATGGGTCTTTAATGTCTTGGTTTTTATCTGCATTTTGTAAATATTCTTTTATCGTATATACCTTTCCTCTTAATTCTGGGTATAATTGTAAAACATAGTCTTTATGATTTTGTGTAACACAAAAAATATAGTCCATATCGTAAATATTAGCATCTTTTATATTAGTTGCTCTATGTTTTGTTAAATCAATCCCTCTTTTTCCCATTACTTCTATGGCATGACTACTTGCGGTATTTCCATTAATAGCATGTGTACCACAAGAATAAACTTCTATTTGTTTTTCTCTATCTTTTGCCATTTTTTCTAATAGACCTTGTGCCATAGGACTACGGCATGTATTCCCTGTACAAATAAACATTACTTTCATTAAAAATCACTTCCTAGTTTATTATACTAAAAAGTGACTTTCTTTTTCAATGTTTATAGTAAAATTCTAAAAATTTTAAAATTGCGTTGCTATAAGTCCTATTATGAATCCCATAACATTCCCTATGGAAGCAATTCTTCCCTTATATAAATTATTAGACTCTGGTATTAATTCTCCGTGAGGCAATATATAACATTGCACCAGCAGCAAAAGCTAAACATATAGCAATCACTGTTTCAGAAATCGTTCCTAAAATGGCTCCAAAAAAAGCTCCTATTCCTGTTGTAACGCCTGAAATCATTGTAAGAAAAAGTACTTTACTAGCCTTCATACCTCCAGATTTCATAGGGACACTCATTGATATTCCTTCTGGTATATCATGTAAGAGTATCGCAACTGCTAGGGCTAGACCTAATTTAGTAGAAGCCTCGAATCCCGAGCCAATTGCCAATCCTTCTGGAAAATTATGAATGGCCAAACCAATTCCTACAATGATTCCTGTTTTTAAAAGCGAATTATTATTATTTTTTGCATGTTTTTTGGTATATTTTTGGTTCACAAAATTATCACATAAAAGCATTCCTATTACCCCTAAAATAATTCCTAAAAAAACATTTCCCATATTTGTTAATTCTAAACTTTCTGGTATAAGTTCGAAACAAACAATTGCTACCATAAGTCCTGCTGCAAATTCTAAAATAAAACTTAAAAATCGATTTGATTTTATATTAAATTTAGCTCCTAATATTCCTCCTAAAGTGGTTCCAAATGTTCCAAAAAATAGGCCTAATAAAGTGGTTTTTAAAATATCGTTAATTTTTCTCTCCTCCTATTTATCATTTATATGTATTTTAAAATAGGATTATGAATGTGAAATAAGTCTAGCTTCTCTAGACCTTTTCTTTACTTTTTAATATTTACTATATTGAATTAAGGTCTAGCAAGAAGCGTATAAGATTTGTTGAAGCAAAAAATGTAAAACAATTTTTCTGTGCATCTATTATCTTTAAGTTACGGGAAACTGCATTTCCTATAATTTAAAAAAAGTATATGCTATCTAAAATGCATATACTTTATAAACATTGTTGAATTACGATATAAATGATTTCATAACTTGCAAAAGCAATAATTAATAAAATATGCCAAATAATATCGATCTTTAAAATAGTATCTATATTTTTTTTGCGCTTGATTCTAATGATAATATAAATCCTAGAAATTATTTCAATAAAAACACATATCATAAAAATTCCAAAGAAATTAAATAAATAAGTAATGTCATGAAATATGGTTCCTATGTTTGCTATATATCTTGTTCCTCCACATAACGGACAAGGCATTCCTGTCATTTCTTTATAGGGACATTGTAATAATGCTGGAAAAATTTTTTCTAATACTTGTGCGAAAAAAGGATAGAAAATAATATATATACATAATATTAAAAATACAATATTAATATACATATAATTTTCTTTTAATTTTTTCATAAAATTAGTTTTAATATAATGCTCCATACATCTCTAAGGAATCAATTAATACTTCATCATTATAAAACATAAGCCCAATTAACAACACAATCATATTTACAATTGTTATTCCAGATAGAACAATTCCCGTAATAGCCATACCTTTTTTTCCACCATTTTTCTTTTTTTCCACAACATCAATAATTCCTAAAATGAGTCCATATATAGCTGGTAGAAGTGAAAACGAACTACAAAAAGGTATGATTGTCAAGCTAATAGAAATAATACCTAATGCTACTGACGCAACATCCATTTTTATTCCTCCTTTTTAAACATTGGTTTAAGTAATTTCTATAAATAACTCTACATCATTATCCTAATCATAATAGTAATAAGAATCTAATGTATCCATTGGTGTTACTGTACTAGCTTCTTCATATATAGCAAGACCTCCTGCTCCTAGTACAAAAATCCAAAAAAATATAAGAACAACAGCTAATGCTGATAATACTAATCCAGCAATAGAAATTCCTTTCTTTTTCCCTGCTTTTGCCTTTATTACAGTATCTACAATTCCTAGAATTAAACCAATTAACGCTGGTAAAAAAGCAATTGCTCCACAAAATGGAATTATCGCAATTAAAATAGAAATAATTCCTAATACTAATGCTGCAACTCCCATTCTATCCCCTCCTTTTAATAGCAGTGTTTTGTAATTTCTTTGAAGAATGAGCAATTAAAAATCTCCCTCTACATATTTTATAGATTACTTTACACTGTTAACAACAATATTTTACTATATATTCCATATTTTAGCAATGTCTTTATACATAAAAAAATTATATATATCTAATCTGTCTAATAGATTATAGTATATATAATTTTCGTTATTTAAAATTTGTATTTTACAATACTTTTTACAATGATGCGCCTACACCAATTACAAAAATCCATAGGAAAATAAATACTATTGCTAATGCAGATAAAACAAGTCCTGCAATAGAAATTCCTCTTTTTTCTCCGGCTTTTCCTTTTTTTACTGTGTCTACAATTCCTAAAATTAATCCCACAAGAGCTGGAACAAAAGCAATTGATCCACAAACTGGTATAAGAGCAATAACAATTGAAATAATTCCTAATATTAAGGCTGCTATTCCCATTTTCTCCCCTCCTTTAACGATAATATTTTACTATATATTACAATATTTTGCAATATTTTCTTAAGATTTTCTTAATTTTATTCCTCATTACCCTTTAATTTTTCTGCTCTATCTGTTGCAATTAAACTATCAATCATTTCATCCATGTCTCCATTTAAAAAGTCTTCCATTTGATAAATACTTAATCCAATTCTATGGTCGGTAATTCTCCCTTGCGGATAATTATATGTTCTTATCTTTTCGCTTCTATCTCCTGTTCCCACTTGGCTTTTTCTTTCACTCGATAATTTTTCTTCTTGTTCTCTTCTTTCTTTTTCATATAATCTAGATTTTAATAGTTTCATAGCATATTCTCGGTTTTGTCCTTGTGATCTTTCTGTTTGGCATTCAGCTACCATTCCAGTTGGTTCATGTATTAACCTTACGGCAGATGAGGTTTTGTTAATATGTTGCCCTCCTGCACCGAGATGCTCTAAATACTTCCATTTTAATATCTGCTGGATTTATTTCAATCTCTACATCCTCTACCTCTGGAAGTACTGCAACCGTAGCTGTTGAAGTGTGTATTCTTCCACTACTTTCTGTATCTGGTACTCTTTGTACTCTGTGTACACCACTTTCAAATTTTAATCTGCTATAGGCACCTTTTCCCTTTACCATAAAAGTAATTTCCTTATAACCACCTAAACCTGTTTCATTTTCATTTAATATTTCTATTTTAAAATGCTTTCTTTCTGCATACATACAATACATTCTAAATAATGTTCCTGCAAACAATGCAGCTTCTTCTCCACCTGCACCAGCCCTAATTTCACAGATAATATTCTTGTCATCATTAGGGTCTTTAGGAATTAATAATATTTTTAATTCTTCTTCAATTTTAGGTAATTGTTCTTTTCCTTGTTCAATTTCCTGTTCAGCTAATTCTTTTAGTTCTTTATCATTTAACATTTCTTTTGCTTCTTCAATTTGCTGTTTTACTTTTTTGTATTCTCTATATTTCTGTACAATTTCTTCTATGCTACTATGCTCTTTCATTAATTTTTGCCACTCTGCTTGATCTGCAATTACTTCTGGATCACTAATTTTTTTTGTTAATTCTACATACCTTTTTTCTACGTCTTCTAATTTTTGAAACATTTTATTATTCCTTTCTTCCTACTATAATCTACGGATTTTTTTATTGAGAGGAGTTTAAAAATTCTTGTACTTGTTTAAGCATTTCCTCTTCTTCTTTTCGAGCTTCTTCATAAGTTGCAGCTCCTTCTTCTGTTTTTTCTACAATTCGATTTTGTATTTCATCAATTTGATTCTTCATTTCTTCCTCAAAACTTTCTAAAATTTCATGGGGTTCTTGATAAATTGATTCTTCTTGCTTGTTTCCAGAAATTACAATAAAAAGAATAATATACATAAATACAATAAAAGTAGTAACTCCTATAGCGATTAAATCATTTACTCTTCTTTTTTCTTGAAATACTTTTACAATAATATTAATAATAGAAAAAGCGAAAGCTAAAAGTACAAGTACAAACGATAATGTCTGATAGAAGAAAAATGCAACAATTCCTCCGATGCTAAGAATTATAATACCAATTCCCATTTTAAATCTCCTTATAATTATATTCTAATTGTATTTTATCTAGAAGTTCCTTTTCTCTTTTTGTACAAGTAAAAATAATAACTTGATTATCATAGCTATTATACAATATTTTTAGAATATTTTCCAGTCTTTTTTCATCATAAAAACAGAAAGCTTCATCTAATAAAATAGGAATTTTCTCTTTTGTAATTTCTTCTAGTGCAGATAGTCTTAATGCTAAATACATTTGGTCAATTGTTCCAATACTTAAATCATTAGCATTTTTATAACTCCCATCTTTTAATTCTATCATTAAATTATTTTCATCATTTAATTTTAGAACTTGATATTTTTCATTTGTAACTTTTTGAATAAGATATGACAATTGTTGTGTAAATTTAGGTGTAATTTCATTTTTCATTTCATGATAAGCATTTTCTAATTCGTCTTTTGCTAAATTAATTGCATTACCTAATTGTATAATTTCTTTTTGTTCTTCTAATAAATAATTCAAATTTTCTTTTTGTTCAATTTGTTTTTCAATAAATGGTTCTATATTTTTTTTATCTAATTCCAATGTATGTAATTTAATTTTAAATTCTTGATATTGTTTTTCTTCATTTTCTATTTTCTGATTTATTTCTATTAAATTTAATTCAAATAAATTATCTAAATCCAAAAAAGAATTTATTTCATTATTTTTTATTTTGTTTTTTTCTTCTATTATTTTTTTATTAATTTCATTTTCTATTTTTTTATTTTCTTGTATTTTATTATTTTTATTTTCTTCTAATAATTGAATTTCATTTTTTATATTATTTTTTTCTTGTATTATTTTTTCTATATTTAATTTATTTTTTTTATTTATTTTTATTTTTTGAAAAGCAAAAATAAATAATATAAAAATATTTAATAAAATACCCAAAAATAAAATAATATTATTTTTTCTAAAAATAATGCTAAAAATAATAATAAATAAAAATATAAATCCTAATATAAAATTATTTTTTTTATTAATTTTTATTTTTTCTTCTTTAATTAAATTTAATTTATTTTTATTTTCTTCTATTTTTTGATTTATTTCTTTTTCTAAATTTTTATTTATTTTTAATTTTTCATTTTCTATATTTTCTATTTCTTTTTCTTGTTTTATTTTTTTTAATATATTTATTTCATTTTCTTTTTTATGAATTTCCTGAATTAATTTATTTTGATTTTCTTCTATATTTAATAATTTCTCATTTAATTCTTCTATATTATTTGTATTTTCTTTTATTTTTTTTATTTTTTCTTCTATTATATTAATTGGTCTATCTGTTGTTCGATTTGTACCTACTTCTTCAATTAATTTTTTATTTAATTTTTCCATTGATTTTTTAAATGAAATATTATCATCACCAGTGGAGATTAAATTTGTTATTTTTTGAATTAAATTATTTTGTTCTATTTTATCTAATTTAATTTCTTCTTGCATAACACCTGCTGTATGGAAAAATACAGATTCATCTATGTTCGTCTGTTCTTTAAAAAATTCATTTCCTTTATTTTTATCAATAGAAAATTTCTTTGAAATATCCTCTGTTTCATTTAATATAATTTGTGGGTTTTTTTTATTAAAATCTCTAAAAATTTCATATGTTTCTCCATTATCTAATTGATAATTTATTTTCCCTGAATATTCTTTTTGGTACCATGGTTTATATTTTTCAAAATCTGAAATTTCTTTTCCATTTTTATTTTTTGATAATCCATAAAGCATACCTGTAATAAATTTTAATAATGTAGATTTTCCACTTTCATTTTCTCCATAAATAATATTTATTTTTTCTTTTAATTCAATTTCTTTGTTTTCTAGTTTTCCAAAACTATTTATTTTTAATTTTTGAATTTTCATTATTTTTCTCCTATTTAATATATTGTTTTAAGTAATTTCTTTGAAGGGCGGGCGATTAAAATCGCCCCTACATTTTTTTCATAAGTTATCTTACTCTATCTTTTTATTGATTTAAAATAATTTCTAATCCTATTTCTATTGCTTTTTCAATTTCTTCTTTTTGGTCTATATTTTCTTCTAATTTTTTTAACATGTTTCTTACAAAAATTCCTTTTACATTATTTTCTTTTGCTAATTCTTCTAATTCATAATTTAATTTTGTATTATTTTTTATTTTTAAAATATTTTTATTTTCTATTAATTTTAATATTTTATTTTTTTGAATTTCAAATTTTCTTTTTCCAATTAATATTATTTTTATAAATTTATTTTTTTGTATTTTTATTTCATTTATTTTTTCTATTAATTCTTCTTCTGAATTTATTCCTGAAATATCTAATTCTCTCTCTTCAAAATAAGTTTCATCTAATGGTATAAATTCGATTTTTGTTTTATTTTTTTCTATTTCTCCTACTATCATTCCATGTTCTCCTGGTTCGTCAAATCCTAAAGAAATAGTTGAGCCTGGATATAGAATTCTATTTTTCTCGTTTTGATTATCCCATTTTTTATGAATATGGCCTAATGCAATATAATCAAAATTTAATTTTTCCATTTTATTTTCCGAAATTGGCTGATATAATTTTTCTAATTTATCACTTGCATTTAAACTAGCATGTGTTATTAATATATTTATTTTTTCTTTATTTTTTATTTCTATATTTTCTACTGGAGATTTTTCCATATAAAAATCTGTAAATCCCAATCCATAAATATCGATATTATTTTCTTCTATTCTCTCAATTTCTCCACCAAAAATAATTACATTTTTTCCCCAATCTATCGTGGCATAAAATGAATTTTTCAAAAGTGGATCATGGTTTCCTGGAGTAATAAATATTTTTGTATTAGGAATTTCTTGAAATAATTGTATCATGTAATCTACCGTACTTCTTCTCACATATTTTTGTTCAAATAAGTCTCCTGCAATAAAAAAATATTCTATTTTATTTTCTTTTATATAATCTATTATTTTTTTTAATATTCTTCTTTGTTCTAATCTTCTTGCTTCTCCTAGATGATTTTCTGTTACTAAATTAGTAAATGGACTATCAAAGTGCATGTCTGCTATATGGACAAATTTCATTTTTTGTTCCTCACTTCCCAAAAATTTGTTCTTAATAAAGTGTATCATAGAACACTTTTTTCGTCAAGTAATTTCTTTAGACATATTACGCAAAAACCCTCAGCCGCATAAATGCGACTGAGAGTTTTTGCAAAATTCTATTTTGCATAGTTATCCATTTTTCTCGCTATCTCTATCTAATTTTCTTCATTGTTTTCGTCAAATGCACCAAATAGTTCATCAAATTTTGCTTCTAATTCTTTTTGAATGTCCTGTGAAACAGGCTCTGGTTTTTGTTCTTCTTTTATTTCTTCTTGTGGTAATACAGGTGCTTCTTCTTCTGACAAATTTTCATCTTTTACAGTTAAATCGTCTTCAAATAAATCATCTAAAGATTCAATTTTTGTATTGCTTTCTTCTTTTTCCTCTTCATAAGGATTATAAGGATTATATTTTCTCCACACACCTCTATCAATTGGTTCAATATCATTATGATTAGAAGGATATTTTTCTGCAATTTTTACAGTTGGATATTCAAAATAGTAATATTTATGAGCCTTAATTGGCTTGATTCCTTTTTCATAAATAATACACAAATCATTGTCTAATCTTCTTAATTCATCTGGTGTTAGTAGGGCTCTTGCCATAACTTGGTCAGACACGCTTTTTCCTTGTTTCCAATCTCGATTATCTCTATTAATAGAAACACTATCTCTTGTGATTGTCTTTTCCCCTAATGCTTTTGAAAAATATTCTACTGTTTTTTGAGAATTACTTCCTAAAAATAAGTGAGTATCACAGTTTCCCATAATGGTTTCGTAAGTGTCTTTATAAACAGCTTCTAACTGATCTAAGTTTTGTAGAATAACGCTAAAAGATATTTTTCTACTTCTACTTGTTGATATTTTTTTATCAAAGTCTGGTATTCTACCAATGTTAGCAAACTCATCCAAAATAAAGAATATTGGTACTTTTACTGCTCCTCCATTTTTATCTGCTAAATCATATAATTGTTGAATCATTTGTGAAAAGAAAATAGTTAGTAAAAAGTCATAGGCAGAATGTGTGTCTGATGAAATAACATATACAACCGTTTTTTTGTTTCCTATATCTTCAAAATTAATGGTATCTGTTGAAGTAAGTTCTGCAATTTCTTTAGAATCAAATTTTCCTAATTTAGATTGTAAAGAACTTAAAATAGAACTATATGTCTTTTCTGGTGCAATCTCAATAGATTTATAATACATTCTTGCAGGGTGATCATATGGTAATTGATTAATAAGTTCTGTTAATAAATTTTCTCCTCCATTACTATTGGCAGTTCTTACTAGTTCAGCACAACTTGCTAAGTTTTGTTCTTCTTCTGGTCTTGTTGCTAATAAGTAATAAATTAATGCTTTTAATAACATTTCTGACATATCTGACCAATATGGGTCTTTTTCATTTGATACATCAGATTGTCCTTTTACAATAGTATTAGCAATAACATCTACATCTAATTCACTATTAATATGCATTAATGGATTATATCCATCACTATTTTGTGGATTTACTAAATTTAATATTTTTACTTCGTATCCTTTAGATTTAAAATATCCTGCTGTTTTATCATATAGTTCTCCCTTTGGATCAGTAAATACATAGGAACCCAATAATTGATAAGCATTTGGTATAACATAAGATGCAGACTTTCCGAGAACCAGAACCGTCCAACTACTAATACATTAATGTTTCCTCTTTTGGTTATTGGTAAATAGTGTTTTTCTGCTAATAAAATTCCTTTATCTTTACTTAATACTTTATATTGTTCCCCATTTTCACACCAGTCACTAGAGCCATGTTCAATATCATCATATTCATGTTTTGGCATTGCTTTCCACAATCCTAAAGTCATAAGTAATATATAAAACAAAGAAAATTTCCAAAATATTGACCAAAATGTTCCAATATGGTCTCCTGAAAAAGCATTTCCCAAAGCTAAAAATGGATTTGTAATATTTTTTCCTATTTGTGTAATTAATTCTGCAAATTCTAACTTACCATTTACATAAGAATCTTTTACACTAACAGAAAGTGGTGCAACAAAAACAATCGTTATAACTATCCAAAGGATAGCTGCAACGATTAGTTTTCCTTTTATTTTTTTAAATCCTCTTAAAACTTTTTCCAAAATTTTCACCTTCTCTTTTGTATTTTGTCCTATTTCTCATCTCTTTCTACTTGTTTTGTTCTTGGTTTTCTTCTACCTTCTTGAATCTTTATTTCAACAGAATCTTTTTCTATTTGTTCTCTCCACTCTTTTAAACTTCTTACATTTTTTAACGTTGTTGGTGGAAATTCAATATTCCCATTTTCATCAGCTTCCAATTCTGTAAAACCGATTAAATCTTCTTTGTCATTCATCCTATTTCCTCCTCCTAATTAGGATTAGTCTTTACTTTCTCTGATTTCAAAAGCAAAATAACTTTTATATGGTTTTAACTTACATTTTCCTTTTACTTCATTTGTTGCTTCATCATAATACAATACTGGTTTAATTTCCTCTGTTGTTTCTGGGTCAATAATTGTAATTGGTCTTTTTAAATTAGGGGTGTAAGTAAAATCTTTATATTCTGTTTCTTTTTCACTATATAATGTTTTAAACTTCATTGGCATTGGTTTTTTACTAATTTTTACTTTGTCTTCCTCTAATATTCCCATATTTACAACTACTTTTTCTTTTCCAAATGATAAAATAACTAATTGATTTCCATTTTGTGAAGGTTCATCTACAAAAAAAGTCTTTTTCTTGTTTTCTCCTAAAAATTGCTCAGTGTATCCTAGTCTTTCAATAGTATATTTAGGAGAATCTTTCAAAAATTCTTTTTCTGTTTCATTTATTCTATAAATTACGGTATTTACATCTTTAGGGTCTGTAATGCTAAAGTGTTTTCCCTGCAATAATTCTTCTTCACTCAATTTTTACACCTCATTTCTCATATTTTAGTGCATTTATTCTTCTGTGTCCTTAACATTTATATTATACTACGTTCTAAAAAACTTGTCAATATATTTATGTTAACTATTCCTTGGGTTAAATTTTGATATTTCCTTTAATTTTTCAAACATCTTTCTTTCCTTTTCTGTCATTTGTTTAGGCACCATAATTTTAACTTCTAGAATTAAGTCTCCCCTTCCTCCATTGTTGTTTTTATACCCTTTTTGTGGAATTTTTATTTTTTCTCCACTTTGCATACCAGCAGGTATATATACTGTTACTTCCTCTTCCATTCCATTTACTTTTATTCTTTCTCCTAATGCTGCTTCCCATGGTGTAATATATAAGTCCTGTTTTAAATTACATCCTTCTAATTGAAATTTTGCATTGTCTAAAATATGAATTTGTAAGAACATATCTCCATTTTTTCCACCATTTTGTCCTTCTTTTCCTTGTCCTACTAATCTAATTTTCTCATTTTCCCTAATACCTGCTGGTATTTTTACTGTAATTGTTTTATTTCTACCGCTCTGGTGTTTTTAAAGAAATTCTTTTTTCCATTCCATAAAAACCTTCTTCAATAGAAATATTAATTTCTGTTTCTATATTTTCTCCTTTAATTGGATTTTTCTTATTTTGTTTAACTATTTTCTCTTCTTGTGTTTCTTTCATATTTCCGAAAAACATATGAAAGAACTCACTAAAAATGGTATCTTCCTCATGAGAAGTCTTTTTTTCTGGAATTCGATTTGTTCTCTTTTTGCCTCCAATTCTAGCAATCCACATTCTATCATATTTTTTCTTACTCGCACTATCTGATAAAACACGATAAGCTTCATTAATATCTTTGAATCTTTCTTCTGCTTTTTTATTTCCTACATTAACATCTGGATGATATTTTTTTGCTAATTCACGATATGCTGTTTTTATTTGATTTATTGTTACTTTATTTGTATCTAATTCTAGTATTCTATAATAATCTCTAAAAATCATTGCTTTCCTCCTGCCTTGTTTTACCTTTGCTTATTATAGCACATATACAAGGTTTTGGGAATACATTTACATAATTATATGTATTTTTTTCTATTCTTTGCCATAATAATGACAGGTGATATTATGGATATTTCTTATTGGATTTCTTCTACTCCTAAAACAAATTATCCGAGCACCTATATTTTTTTACTTTATAGGAAATGCAATTTCCTATAAAGTAAAAAACCATATCAAATGATATGGTTTTTTTTAACATAGAAAACTATTAATCTATTTTTTTATACTTCAAATAAGCAATAAAACTAATAAGTGCAATTACAAAAATAGCTGGTACAATATAACTTACTAATCCCGCGTGTGGTATTTCTTTTGGTGCAGTTGTATCTGTAACATCATTATTTTCTATTGGTTCATTTGTATTTGCATTATTGCCGTCATCTACATTGATAACAATGTTACTTCCCTGATTCTCATTTTCTATTTCATTCCCAGGTTCTTCTATTTCTTCTGCTACTACTGTTACATTTGCAACCGCTTCTGCTGTTGTAACACTTTCTATACTATCTGTTGCTAGAATATTTGTAATACGAATTGATGTTTCTTCTAAAGGAGCATTTTCTTTTACTTTTAATGTTACTGTAAACACATTTCCATCTTCTGTAGTATGTTCAGCACTTCTTGTAATAGCAAATTTCCCAAATTCTATATTATCTACTTCATCATTGTAGGCTACGGCATCCCAGCCAGTTTCTGAAGCAAAATCTGCTTGTGCTACTAATTCAAAAATATTTTGGTCATATTCGAAATCTCCCTCTATTCCAAAAATACCTTCTCCTATATTGCTGATATTAGCTATTCCAAAAGTAACTTGAATTGTATCTCCTCTATGTACTTCTTGCTTATCTACTGTTAGATTCGCATCAAATTCTCCCTCAGGAACATCTGCAGCATAAACACATGTTACTTGCGCAATTAGCAATAAAATAATACCAAGCAAAGCAATGGTTTTTATTCTTTTCATTTTTTCCCCTCCGTTTGTTATAATTTCTTACTTACTCTTTTATTATAGTATGTTGTTCCCTATTTTTCAATGTTTTTTTCAAATGTTCTTAATTTGTAATCTTTTTGTAACAAAATTGTTACATTAGTAATTCATTTCTGCAATCAATACTATCTATATGAATTAATTTCTTCTTTTCTATTCTCTCTTTAATATTTAAATCTAAAATATATAAAACAGCAGAATTAATATCTTTTTTTGCTATGCTTCTTATTTCCTCTAAATCTTCCCAATTCCTATCATCTCCGATAGCATCTGCAACAAATAAAATTTTGGCCAATATATCCATCTCTTTTTTCCCAGTTGTGTGTGCTTCAATGGCTCTTACCATTTGTTCATCAAATAAAAATTGCTTTTTACAAATATCTGCTCCAATCTTGGCATGTAACAATTTAATATGATGTTTTTCAATTTCATCAATTTCTATTGCATTTTCCTTGGCATATTGTTTCATTTCTTCTTTTTCCATTTCTTTTGCAATATCATGAGCAATTCCAACTAGTTTAGCTTTTTCTATTGGCACATTATAAATTTTTGCCAATACCTCACATTGTTCTGCCACACATTGTGAATGATAAAATCTTTTTTCTGATAATTTATTTTTTGCAACTTGTTCTATTTGTTGATATGTCATTTATTTCCTCCTATTTTACTTTTCTTGTGCCAATTCTATTAGTTTTTCTAATACTGTTGAGTATGGCATACCACTTGCATCCCATAATTTTGCATACATACTTATTTCCGTAAATCCTGGCATTGTATTAATTTCATTAATATAAACTTCTTGATTTTCTTTTACAAAGAAGTCCACTCTTGCTAATCCTTTTCCGTCTACTGCTTTATATGCTTTTTTTGCAATTTCCCTAACTTTATTTTCCGTTTCTTTTGATAAACTTGATGGGATTAAGCATTTTGATTCTTCGTTATAATATTTTGCATCATAACTATAGAATTCATCTGCTGGTATAATCTCTCCTGTACAGGATATACTAACCTCTTCGTTTCCCAAGGCTGAACACTCAATTTCTTTTCCCTCTATTCCTTCTTCTATTAAGATTTTTTTATCATATTTAGATGCATTAGTTATTGCATTTTGTAATTCTGTTATATCTCTTACCTTTTGAATTCCGACAGAAGACCCTGAATTAGATGGCTTTACGAACATAGGATATGATATTTCTTTTTCAATTTTATTGGCAATGTCTGAAATAGTCATAATTTTTTCTGAAAAATCTTTTTCTACATAAATATATTTATCCTTATATTTTCGGATGTAGACATAATTAGCTTGTTTTATTTCTGCTCTATCAAAAACAATTTTTGTATAAGCTTTATCCATAGAAATACTAGACCCCAGTACCTTTGATCCAACATAAGGTATTTGCATCATTTCAAACATTCCTTGAATGGTTCCATCTTCTCCATATAAACCATGTAAAACAGGAAAAGCAACATCAATATTTTTTAAAAATGCTAATAAGTTATCTATTTTTTCTATATGCTCTAATTTTTCTCCTACCTTTAAATTTTTTATTGTTTCTGTAACGAAATACCATTCTCCTTCTTTGCTTATGTAAACAGGCAAAACAT
Organism: uncultured Clostridia bacterium; assembly: GCA_944390965.1. Taxonomy (GTDB): domain Bacteria; phylum Bacillota; class Clostridia; order TANB77; family CAG-508; genus CALXRW01. The sequence continues at coordinate 19,444 of CALXRW010000002.1, read as the reverse complement.
CATATTTCTCTTGATTTAAATTTTTAATTACACTAGTCCCTGATGCGATTGATACATCATGTTCGGATGACATTCCTCCAAAAATAACTGCTATTTTTTGCTTTTTCATGTTAATTCCTCTTTTCTATAATATTGTTTTAAGTAATTTCTTCGAAGAACGGGCGATTAAAATCGCCCCTACATTTTTTCATAAATTACTTTACACTATCTTAATTTTTATATGAAATCTGAATTTACTTTTTTAAATTTTCAGATAATTTCTCTACAATAATATTAAATTTCATTGCATTAGAAGCTTTTAATAAAACCCTATCTCCCTTTTCTAGTATTTTTTCTAATTTTAATGCCGCTTCTTCTGCATCTATACAATGTGTTATATTCTCTTTTGGCATTCCTAGTTCTTCTGCTTTTTTCATAATATATTTTGATAAATCTCCTACAGCAATTAATATATCAATTTTATTTTTTGCAACTTCTTCTCCTACTTTTTCATGTAATTCTTTTGCATAATCTCCTAATTCTAACATATCCCCTAAAACGGCTATTTTCCTCTTTCCCTCAGCATGGGCCAAGTAAGCAATTGCTGGTTTTACAGAATCAAAACTTGCATTATAACTATCATTAATCACTAAAATGTCGTTCGATAATGGTAACATTTCCATTCTTCTCTTGGTAAGTTCAAATTCTTGTATTCCTTTTTTGATTTTTTCTGGAGAAATTTCAAATAAACTTCCTACAGAAATAGCCGCTAAACTGTTAAGTATAAAATGATCCCCTCCAATTGGTACAGTAATAGTATTATTTTTGTCATTTATTTTAACATCAAAGGTACTTCCATCGTTTTTTCTCATAATGTGAAAAGCTTGATAATCACTAGGATTTTCTATACCGTAAGTAATAATTGAATAGTGTTCTTTCTCTTCTTCTCCCCATGTATGTAATAAGTCATTATCATTATTTAAAATAATATGTCCATCAGAATTCATTCCCTCTAATATTTCCAATTTTGCTTTTAAAATATTTTCTCTAGACCCCAATATTCCGATATGTGCTGTTCCAATATTAGTTAAAACAGCAACTGTTGGTTTAGCAATATTTGTTAAAGCTCTAATTTCTCCAAAATGATTCATTCCCATTTCTACTACAACAGCATCATGATCCTCTAATCTTAATAATGTTAAAGGTAGCCCTATATGATTATTGTAGTTCCCACTTGTTTTTAATACATGAAATTTTTGACTCATAACACTTGCAATCATATCTTTTGTACTTGTTTTTCCTACACTTCCTGTTACGGCTACTACTGGTATATCATATTGTTCTCTTTTATAGCTTGCTAATTTTTGAAGTGCTTCAATGGTATCTTTTACTCTAATAATGCTTCTGTCTTTATATTTTTCTTTTATTTCTGATGTTACATCTATTCCTTGGATTAGACATCCTGCTGCTCCAAGTTCTAATGCTTTTTCAAAAAAGAGATTTCCATCTGTTGTTTCTCCTTTTATTCCAACATATATGTCTCCTTTTTGTATTTGTCTTGTATCAATACAAAAATTTTTTAATTCTTGTTCAAAATCACCTGAAATCCATTCTCCTTCGCAAATTTCTAAGGCACTTTTTACTGTAATTTTTTGATTCTCTTTCATTAGACATCTCCTTAATTTTGATTTTTACTTTGCCTATTTTATATTATATGTTGCAAAAAATCAATATGTATACAAAATGTGCCCCTGAATACTTATAAAAGCACTCATGGACACATTTTTTAGAAAATCAGTTATTCTACTTAACTTTTCTGTTTGCGATTTCAATTGCTTTTGTTACAATGTTTCCGCAAGTTTTAGAGGGAACGTTTTGCCATCCTCCATCTTTTTTTACTTGTTCATATACACCTAACTCTTTTGCAATTTCTTCTCTTAAATTTTCAGATATGATACTTTGCCTATTTGCCATATCATAACCTCCTAATTAAAAATAGTAGAATTTATCTACTATTTTTATTATCCCCTATTTTTTAAAAATTATTTTTCCATTTTTTAGTTATTGTGTTAATGTTCCATTAGGAGTATCAATAATAACTAATATATTTTCTTCTCTTCCATTTTCTGTATTAATATACACAAGGAAATCTGTATCTTCTATTTTTCCTTTAAATTCATAACAAAATACTTCCGTTTTCCACTCTGTTGGAATAATGGCTAATCCTTCGCTTACAATCTCCAAGTTAGGATTTAAAGTACTTTTTGCTTCTTCCATTGTAATCTTTGGTTCTTCTAGTTGTCTTTCTGTATGCGCATTTAAATATCCTGTTGTTTCAATTCCTAGTATTTCTCCATTGTCTAATGCGATTTTTAATTTAATTAAATCTGGATAAACTGTGATATCATTTTGTGAGAAAGCATAATTAATTGTTACAATTCCATCTTGTTTTAAATAATAAGTTTCTTTCATGCTAGGAAATCCATGATTTGCTAAAAATTCTTTTCCTATATTATCTGCTTGTTCCTGAGATATCATTTCTACTTCTACATTTCTGTTGTAATTCATCAAGACAACATGTCCACCTTTTTTAGCAATAGAAATACTTGCTGGATTTTTTTCGTCTCCTTCTTTCATTTTTACAGAAAAATCATATACTACAATATTTCCATTTTCAATTAGTCCATTTCCTGTAATTTCTTCTATTCTATCTTGTCCTATAAAATCAATTGCCTTTTGTTTTGCTTGGTCTTCATTTATATCTTCCCCTACTAATCCTCTTTTTTCTTGTGTTAAAATATGTTCAGAAAAAGCTCCATCATAAATTAAACCTTCATATTCTCCAAAATTTTTATCAATATTATCAAAACTATCTTTCGAAATATTACTTACCTGTTGTGCAAAAAGATTTGTTCCCTTCTTCTCCAATTCTCCCCAACTAATATTTCCTTCATTCATTTCCAATGCGAGTTGATCTAATGTATTTTTTAATTCTGAACTATAACGATGTAATTCTTTCAAATTTGAAAATTCTTCCTCTGTTAAACTTTCATTATAAATATTTTTTCTTGACAAAGAATAACTATATTCACTAACCTGATTTAAAAATCTTGCCGTATTACTTAATTCGTTAGATTCCATAGGCAATCTTGTTAAATAACTTAAAGCTAGGTTTGACTCTCTCCATACCTTTGTTAAAGTTTCTGCTCCATGTTCTGGAGTACTAGAAATTAAAGATTTTGCTAAATAATTTTCCACATTTTTTACATAATCCACTAATTCAAAAAAGGCTAAATTATAATTATTCTCTGTTACTTGTCTATACTCCAGTTGTTTTTTATACGTAAAAATACCTAATCCTACGATAATTAACAATAGTACACTAATAATTGTTAACATATGTCTATCTTTTAATCTGTTCTTCCAATCTAATATTTTCTCTCTTAAACTAGTCATATTTTTTCCCTCTTTCTATTTACAAAAATGATGTTTTCCAATGGTTTTTACAATGGTTTTAGACCATATCCAACTACTTGTTGCTGTATTGGGATTAAAATAATACAAACAACCATTAGTTGGATCCCATCCATTCATTGCGTCTCTTGCCGCTTTATATACAGTAGAATCTTCTGCAATTGGTTCATTAATTTGTCCATCAGATACAGCTGTAAAAGCTCCCGGTTGATAAATAACACCAGCAATTGTATTTGGAAAATCGGGAGACTTTACTCTATTTAAAATAACCGCTCCTACGGCCACTTGACCTTCATAGCTTTCCCCTCTAGCCTCACCATTTATCGCCCTTGCCATTAACTGAATGTCTTCTTCAGAACCAGCTGATTGTGCATAAGATATATTTTCCATTTTTAAAAGTTCAATCATTTGAATTAAAAATAAAATGGCTATGATTCCTGCTAAAATAATTTTACTTTTTTTCATTTTCACCTTTCCCTTTCTTATTTTTCACCGAAAACATGTGATTACTAAGTATTTTCTCATAATTTTTTCAAAATATACTTTTATTAGATTTTTTTATTTGATATAATGAAAATTAATGGAATTTTGGTTATCAATTGCAGAAAGTTTTAATGTTTTATTGTTCTTATGGGGTTGTTTATTTATTTGATGCAAGATCAATAAAAGAATATATAAATGAGCACTACCCTAATATTGAAACACAAATGATAGATTGTATTGAATATATTAATAAGTTTTTAAATAAATTAACGACAAAAGCATATGCAGATATGGCAAAAAAAGCTCCATGGGCATGGAAAAGAGTTTATTCTAGTGCAGAAAAAGGTGCTATTTCAAAAGTAAGTAATCTTACAAATAAAATTATGGCAAAGAAATTAAATAAACTTTTACAAGAATTTCAACCAGATTTAATTATTTCCACTCATCCATTTTCTAGTCAGATGTGTGCTATATTAAAGAAAAAAGGGAAAATCTCATGTCAAATTGCTACTGTTATGACAGACTATGCCCCTCACAATCAATGGCTTATTTTACATGATTATGTTGATTTTATTTTTGTAGCACACCATGGAATGAAAGAAGAAATTATAAAACAAGGAGTACCTGCTTCTAAAGTTTACGATACAGGCATTCCCTTATCAAACCGTTTTTTGCAACACTATGATAAAGAACGAACTTTAAAAGATTTTGGACTTGATACAGGAAAAACAACCATATTATTTTTTGCCGGAGGAGAATTTGGCCTAGGGAAAAGCACAACTTATCAAATTTTAGCATCCATTATTGAAAACTTCCCTGATTTTCAAGTGGTAGCGATTTCTGGGAAAAACCCTAAAATGAAAAAGAAATTTGATCTACTTGTTGAAGAAACAAATAAAAAAAATACAGTAAAAATATTAGATTATACAAATAAAGTCCCAGAATTAATGAGTGTTTCAGATTTAGTTATTACAAAACCAGGTGGGTTAACAACAACGGAAAGTCTTGCTTCTGGACTTCCTCTTATCATTATTAATCCTATCCCTGGACAAGAAGAAGAAAATGCAGTTTTTTTTGAAGATGCTGGAGTTGCCATTTGGATAAAAAAAGGAGATAATATTGATACAGTATTAACAAATTTGTTTCACGATAAAGAAAAACTAAAGAAAATGAAAATAAACGCAAGATTATTGGCCAAAAAAAATTCCACAAAAAATATTTGTGAAATACTTCTTGAGAGGTAAAAGATGAAAAGTGGGAAGTGAGATTTAGGGTTAAACTTTACAAGCTTTACCCAAAATTTCGCTTCCCTCTTCTATTTCTATATTTCTCTTCTTCCTTCTAATGCTTTCATAAGTGTAATTTCGTCTGTATATTCTAAATCTCCTCCTACTGGTATTCCATGTGCAATTCTGGTAACCTTAATTCCAAAAGGTTTAATTAATTTTGATAAGTAAATCGCTGTTGCTTCCCCTTCTACTCTAGGATTTGTTGCTAAAATTACTTCTTTTACTTTGCTTTCGGAAATACGATTTAATAATTCTTTTATTTTAATGTCTTCTGGTCCAATTCCATTCATAGGAGAAATAGACCCATGTAGAACATGATATACACCTTTGTATTCATGGGTTCTTTCCATAGCAATAATATCTTTTACATCTTCCACTACACAAATAATATTTTCATCCCTTTTAGGATTTGCACAAATAGGACAAGGGTCTGTATCTGAAATATTAAAACATTTAGAACAGTATTTTAAATTTTTTCTAGCATTTTGAATGGAAAAAATAAATTCTTGTACCTCTTGTTCCCCTAGGTCAAGCATATGAAATGCAAGTCGTGTTGCTGTTTTATGTCCAATACTTGGTAATTTTTCAAAACTTTCTATTAATTTTTCAATCGATGGTGAATAAATAGACATATTTTTCTCCTACATAAGCCCTGGTATATTATACTTACCTAATTGTGCTGCTTGTGCTGCATCTACTTTTCTTAATGCTTCATTAATGCAAGTCATTACTAAATCTTCTAACATTTCTACATCTTCAGGGTCTACTACTTCTTTTTTGATTTTTATTTCTTTTATTTCTTTTGTTCCAGACACCTTTACAGAAATCGCTCCTCCTCCTGCAACAGCATCAAATTCTCTTATTGCTAATTCTTCTTGCTGTTTCTCTACATCTGCTTGCATTTTTTTAGCTTCTTTCATTAATTGATTTAAATTCATTCCTCCAAAGTTTCCACCCATTCCTGGGAATCCTCCTCTTTTTGCCATTTATCTTCATCCTTTCTTATTCTTCAATTATATTAATAGGTATATCTAATGTATTTACAAGTTGATCCATATTATTCTCTTCTGTATTGTTTTTTTCTTCATTATCTTCTGTTATATATTTTATTTGCATTTCTTTTCCATATTCAAGAGAAACTATTTTTTCTAATTCTTTTCGATTCTCTATCTGTTCTAATACGGCTTTCCCAAAAGCTGTTGGTTGCGTATGAAAAATAATTCCAATTGTCATATCATTTATTTCTTTTGCAGTTGTATTTAATAAATTAGTATATAATACCATTTTCCCTGATGTTTTTAAAGTATTTAATACATTTGCCCAATTTTCTACCTTTTTTGCATTTGCAATATTTGGCTTTTTTTCAGTAATCTTTTCTTTTTTCTCTTCTTCTTTTTTTTCTATTTTAGGTGATTTGGTTTCTATTTTGATACCTTTTTCCATTCTCTCTTCTAATCTTCTTATTCTATTTTCCCATTCTTCCCATCCTTGATTTTCTTCTTTATTACAAGCTTTTATCATTCCTACTTGAAATAATATCTGTTTTTGGCTAGACCATTTAATCGTATTTTCTAATTCTGATAAAGAATAGATTAATTTTAATAATCTTTCTTTAGAAACTTCTTCTGCCAATTTTTTTATCTTTTCTATTTCTTCTTTTCTATAAATTTCTAAATGGTTAGTTGTCTTCCATACCAATATATCTTTTATATACTTTATAATTTCCCATAAGAAATAATTTATGTCTTTTCCTTCATTTAAGACTTGTTGTGAAGTCTGTATTACCTCTTCAACTTGATATTCCAATATTCCTTTTACCATATTATGAATGTAAGTTAATTCAGGTATTCCCACTAACTCTCTTATTTTATTTTCAGATATTTCTCCTTCTTGACTACATCTTTCTAATATACTAATACTATCTCTCATAGCACCTTCTGAAAGGACAGCTATCAAATGGAGGGCTTCTTCAGTAATGGAAATATTACTTTCTTTACATATAATTTTTAATCTTTTCATAATATCTTCTTCTGATAATTGTTTAAAATCAAATCTTTGGCATCTAGAAAGAATCGTTGCAGGTAATTTTTGTGGTTCTGTTGTTGCTAAAATAAATTTCACATGTTCTGGTGGTTCCTCTAATGTTTTTAATAATGCATTAAAGGCTCCTGTTGATAGCATATGTACCTCATCTATAATATAGATTCTATATTTAGCAAGTGTTGGTAAAAAATTTACCTCATCACGAATCAATCGAATATCTTCTACACTATTATTAGAGGCTGCATCCATTTCCACTACATCTGTTAAGGAACCTGATAAAATTGCCTTACATATTTCACATTGATTACATGGTTCTCCATCTTGAGGGTTTAAACAATTAATTGCTCTTGCTAAAATTTTAGCACTAGAGGTTTTTCCGTGTTCCTCTTCCTCCGCATAATAAATAACTATGTCCTACTCTATTATTAATAATCTGGTTTTTTAGAGTTTGTATAATATGTTCTTGTCCTACCATTTCATTAAATGTTAAAGGTCTAAATTTTCTATATAATGCCGTATATGCCACAGTTTTCCCCCTCCTTTGTTTTGGGATAAATCAATAACTTTAATTTAGCCCCTTTATGGAAAATATGAATTCACATAAACCACACTACTTATCGCTGCTTTCTTCCGAACCTGACGAAGTTCATAGCTGTTTATTGAACCATATTCTCCATAAAAGGGCCAACCCCCAAAATCTATTTTTATTATATACTGTTCTGAAGTCGAAATCAAGTAAATTATCAAAATCTTTTAAAAGCTACATAATTTAAATCTGTTATTTCTTTTTTGCTAATTCCCTCTTCTAAAACACTATCAAGTGGTAATTCTTGCTCAATATAGGCTTTATATCGTATACCAGAATTTAATTCTAAAACAAGGTCAAATGCAATTTTGCTTTTTAATTCCTCCTGTTTAAGACCTATACTTTTTAATAGTAAACCATCATGCGTAATTTGTTCTTCTTCAGAAACATAAGTTCCTAAATCTTCAATGGCAAATCGAATTCCAACAATTCCCTCTTGATTAGATACCTGTAATTCTTTTACATTTGAAGTTTCGTTTCCTTGATATTCAACTTTATCTGTTACTCTAGCTTCTTCAATATTTTCATACCAATCTACGGCTTGTTGACTTGGACGATAAAAATAAGTCGTCCCTTTTAGTGGACTTTGTAAGACTTTTATGTTCTCTATAGAGATTTTCTTTATGCTTTCTTGCTCTTTATAATTTTCATTTTTTTCAAAATTAAAGTAAATGTCATTATTTTGTACTAAATTAAAGTTCCATCTATCTAAGGTCTCCGTATTAGGAATTCCATTTGCTGTACTAATGATTGAAATCTTAGTAAGTTGAAATGGCATATTTTTTTCCCCTTCTACTTCATACTTTAACATACTAAATCCAATTATGATAAAAAAAAGCATAATAATGATTAACATCACTGCTCTTTTTAGTATTTTCTTTTTTCGATCATTTAACATTCTTTTTTTCCTTTCTTAATTCTTGAAAAAAATTTTTTAACATCATTTCACATTCTTTTTGTAAAATTCCAAATTCATAGTCTACTTTATGGTTAAACGGATAATCTGTTAATAGGTTTAGCACTGTTCCACATGCCCCTGTTTTTTCATCTCTTGTTCCAATATAAACTTTTTGTATTCTACTATTAATTAAAGCTCCTGCACACATAGAACATGGCTCTAATGTAACATACATTTGACAGCCTTCTAATCTCCAAGTATTTAATTTTTTGCTTGCTTTTTGAATTGCCAGTATCTCAGCATGACATGTTGTATCTTGCTTCTTTTCTTTTATATTATGTGCTTTTGCAATAATGATACCATCTTTTACAATAATGGCTCCTACGGGTATTTCTTTTTCCAAATATGCTTTTTTGGCTTCTTTTAATGCATTTTGCATGTATTTATCTTTTTCTTCTAACACATTTTGCTCCTAATTTTTTCTTATATTATATCATCTGTTACTCTTTTGTCAACTTCGTTTTTTTGTCAAATAAAGAAAAAACAATTTTTCCTATTCAGCCAAAAACTCTCTGTTCCCTAGAGCGGGGAACAGAGAAAAGTTCATAACAGATGCTTGGTACCAAAGAGTGATGAAGAATTATTGAAAATCTCCATATCCTCTTCATATAAGAAAAGATTCCTCCTTTCTTCTGGATTATCGGGTCTTTCTTCCGCTTTTTTATAGCGAGTACAACTCATTACGTAAAGTCTAACGCTTTTTCCAAATCTTACTTGTTCAACTCCCATCAGAATAAAAGGATACTCTAAGGATTGTCCTTCCGTAAGAATACGGCATCCACCAGATTCTTCAGGCAGAGCATGGTGTTTCTCACAAGAGAGACAAAGATCAGGCTGAACCAGCCTGCAAGGTTTGAGGTTATCCCAGATGGGAGCAAAGAGTTTTAACTCACCATCTTTCACGTAGAAGAAACTTCTTTTATATATTCTTCCTCCTTCAATAGTCTTGTCGTCCGCATCTAATAACCTTAAGCTTATATTTCGAACCACTACTCTCCTATTGATTCTGTCATAGTAGAACTCCCGATCATCCATGCCACAAACATCCTCCTTTAAAAGATTTAGCCATTTGGCTATGCTTTTATTTTAGCATATTTTCGAAATTTTTTCAATTTAAAAAAATAAAGAACGCAAACTATTTACGTTCTTTTTGGTGTACCTAGCAGGAATCGAACCTGCGGCCTCTCCCTTAGGAGGGGAGCGCTCTATCCTACTGAGCTATAGATACATTTCTTTTCCATTTTTATATTAAATTCTTTCTAAAAGAGAGGGAGAAAGATTTCTCCAATTGACTCTTCTCTTTTATCTCTTAATTAGTTCTCATTTAATTTTTCTACTAATTCTTCTACATTAATTCCATGTACATCACATGCTTCCTCTAATGTTTCTGCTTGTGATGCTGGGCATCCTAAACAATGCATTCCAGCTGCTAATAAAATTTCTGCTTTTTCTGGTGCATTTTCTAATAATTCCCCTATTTTAGTTGTTTTTTCTATTTTCATAATAAACTCCTTTCTTTTAGAATGAATCTATCTCTATTAAAATTCATTCTTCCTATGAATTGTATTTTCAATTTCTTAACATTACTTTTTTATTTTATCATATTTTTTTCAAAAAGTATAGACAAAAAATAATTTTTAGTATATTATGGTAAAAATTGTAAAGAAAGAGGTGATTTTATAGAATTACAAATTCATATTTTTTTCTTAAGTTTTATTGTTCATCTATTTATTGTTTTTTATTCTCTTTATTCTCTATTCGAGAATTATGTTTTCCATCAATCACAAGGTTCTAAATTAAAATTTAAAAAAGGAGGAATGTCGAAATTTTAAAATTATTATTTCGCATAGGTTTTATTTTTCTATGCCTTATTATCTATTTTATTTTTATTTTCTTATATTTTAGCACATTATATCAATCTACCTCTGTTATAATTCCTTACGCCATAGAGCCATTTGATATATGCATAAAGTGGCCGGAAGCATGGGATTTTCTTAAAAAAGCTTATTTTGTTTTTTCTTTTTTATCGATTTCTATTTTATCGAATTCTCTTTTTTCTTTTGTCTTTCAAAAAATCCCCACTACAAAACCAAAAAAATATTTTTCTTATCCTGATGGTCTATTTCTGCATATTGGAAATCTTCCTCAATCTCAAGAACCTATCTTTATTAAAGAAAAAGGATTATTTCAAAACATTCTAATTACTGGTACCATTGGAAGTGGAAAAACTAGCTCTAGTATGTATCCATTTACTTTTCAGCTATTACAATATCATTGTGAGAATGAAGATAGACTTGGAATGCTTATTCTAGATGTAAAAGGGAATTTTTATGAACATGTTTTATCTTGTTGTACAGAGTTAGATAGAGAAGAAGATTTAATTATCTTAGAAATTAATGGAAAATTCAAATATAACCCTTTACATAAGCCTAATTTAAAACCATCCATACTTGCTAATCGATTAAAATCTGTTTTAGAACTTTTTTCTACTAATACTTCTGATTCTTATTGGTTTGATAAAGTGGAAGAAACTCTTACGGAATGCATTAAATTATGTAGATTATATAATAATCGGTTATGTCACTTTTCAAGAGCTTCATAAGCTTATTAATGATACCTCTTATTATCGTGAAAAAATAAATTTTTTACGTAATCAATTCCAATCTTGTAAATTTTCAAATTCTGAAGTTTATGAACTATTATCTGCAATTACTTATTTTGAAAATGAATTTTTTTCTTTAGATTCTCGAGTGTTATCTATTATAAAATCTGAAATCAGTCGTATTACTTTGCCTTTTATTTCCGATTATTCTGTTTTAAATACATTTTGTCCTCCAGAAAAAGATTTAAACTTTTTAGGATTTTCTCAAGTTCTATCAGAAGGCAAAATTGTGGTCTTAAAAATGAATATTGCTGAATATAAAAACCTCTCAAAATTAATTGCTGCTTATTTAAAATTAGATTTTCAATCTGAAATTCTATCAAACTTAGCTTCTCATTCTTATACAAGAACAACCGCATTTATATGTGATGAATTTCATGAATATGTTACTCGTTCAGATAGTGATTTTTTCGCACAAAGCAGAGAAGCAAAATGTATTAATATTGTAGCTACTCAAAGCTATTCTTCCCTATTAAATACATTAAAAGATAAGTCATGCACACAAGTTTTAATACAAAATTTAATTAATAAATTATGGTACCGTACAGATGATATCTTTACCATTGAAGACGCACAAAAGCAAATTGGTAGAGAAGATAAAGAAAGACATTCTACTAGTATCTCCGAAAATGCAAAAGAAACGAATTATGATTATTTTACTCAAACGTGGAAATCTAAAGATTCCAATCTTTCAGAAAGTTTAACTACCTTTGTTCAACCAGATTTTGTCTATGATACACATTTTTTTACACAAACTCTAGAAACATTTTCTTGTCTTGCTTTCTTATCTGACGGAAATAAAATTTTAAAACCTTGTAAATTAGAAATGTTACCATTTTTTAAAAGAAAGGATAGATATTTATGAAAAAGATATTTATTATTTTTACTCTTTGTTTAATTTTATGTTTTACTTTATATTCAGAAAGTTTTGCTGCAGACCCTAAATTAATAAAAACCATAAAAAATGCATTTGAAAAAATAAAAGATTATATTTTAACCATTGCAACTCCTGCTGCAGCCGTTGCAGTTGGTACTGGTGTTTTAATGAAAAAATTTAGTTTTGGAGATGAAGAAAAAATTCGAACTGGTAAAAAATTAATAAGAGGTTCTTTGTTCTCTTATGCTTTTATACTTACTATTGACCTTGTTTTATCTACTATTGAAACCTTGTTTGGATAGGGGGTAAACTGGTGAATGAAACAAATATAACCCAAATCATTATTGAAACCCTAAATACTATTTTCTCACAATTTTTTACTTCCATTGATACTAATGTTTATTCTCTTCTAGATGAACTTGTTTTTGTTGAACAAGATTTTCTAAAAGATTCTTACTTAGAAAAATTATTAGGCTCTTCTTCCTCCAACGGTCTTTTGCTAATTGCTAACTCTCTACTTGTAGGATTTATTCTATACTATGCTATATCTTTGCTCCTTTCACATATCACATTTTCTCCTCAAGAACATCCTTTGAAATTTATTTTCAAAATTATTCTTCTTGGTATTTTTTTAAATTCCTGCTATGGTATATGTGATGGTCTTCTCTTTTTTACTTCCTCTTTCTCTTCTGCCATTCGTGAAGTTGGAGAAAACATATTAGGAAAAGAAATCTGTTTTTCTTCTCTGATTCAAGAATTAAATGATTCTCTTATTCTCGGAGATAACAGTTTTAATATTTTTTCTTTTGAAGGATTATTAAAGGGATTTATGTCTTTTGGTTTATTTCAGCTTCTTTTTTCATATGCACTTCGCTATGTCATGTTAAAGGTTTTTCTTTTACTATCTCCTTTTGCATTTCTAACGATTAGTAATTCTAAAACTTCTTGGATTTTTAAATCATGGGCAAGATGTCTTTTTTCTTTATTATTTACACAAGTATTTATCTCTATTATTTTATTAATTACTTTTTCTGTGGATTTTTCTGATAATTTATTTTCCAAATTACTCTATGTTGGTTGTATTTATGCCCTCATTCGTGCTAACCATTATATTCGCGAATTAATTGGCGGAATTTCAACTTCTATGGACGGACAATTATTACAATTAAAGTCATTTTTTAAATAGGAGGTTTCATGAAATTTATTTTCCCTAAAAATTATAAAATGAAAAATCATTTATTTGGTTTTATTGATTATTCTACTGCCATATTTAATCTTATTTGGTATATTTTTGTTTTTTGCTGTTTAGATTTACTTTTCTCTAGTTTTAGCATCAAAATATCTTTATTTATTGTTTTTTGTTTTCCTTTATTCTTATTTAGTTTAATAGGATTTCAGCATGAAAATATTTTATATGTTCTTTTTTATCTTATAAAATTTTTCAAAAGTAAAAAATTTTACTTTTATCTATAAAATTCTATTCGATCTTATCTTGTAAATTTCCCTATGAAATGATATAATTTTCAACATACAAAAGAGAGATATCTATAATGGGGGAATCGTTATGAAACTAGAGCAAAATGAAACTTCTATTTTATTTAGTACTACATCTATACCTGATGTATTTTTCACTGAGTATTTATCAAGTGCTAGTGGAGATTTTATCAAGGTTTATTTATATCTTATTTTTCTTGCAAAACATAATAAGGAAATTAAATTAACTGATCTATCAAAAGCATTAGGATTAGAGTTTAAAACGATTCAATCTGCATGCACTTATTGGGAAAATGTAGGAGTAATTACCAAAAAACCTACAGGCTATATTATTAATCCTTTGCAAGAAATTGAATTACAAAAATTATATAAACCAAAACTTTCTCTATCCCCTAAAGATTTAGAAAAAAATGCTAAAAACGAATATCGTGCAAAAGCAATTGAAAATATTAATAGTCTTTATTTTCAAGGTATGATGTCTCCTTCTTGGTATAATGACATCAATTTATGGTTTACAAAATATGGCTTCAATGAACAAGTAATGCTTGCCCTATTTGATTATTGTTTTAATAAATCTGCTCTTCATAAAAACTATATCCAAACTGTTGCAGATGCTTGGGCAAAAAATAATATTAAAACATTTACGGATTTAGACCATTACTTCCAAAAGCAGGATAAATTAAATGTTATGAAAAAGAATATATGTAAAAAACTTGGTTTTCATCGTAGCCTATCTCAATATGAAGAAGCTTATGTTGAAAAATGGACTATAGAATATGGTTATGGAATGGATGTTATTGACATTGCATTAAAAAAGACTGCATCAAAGTCTAATCCAAACTTTGAATATATCAACAAATTATTATCAGATTGGAATGAACGAAACTTTAAAACCCCTAATGAAATTGAAAACTTTATGCAAGAAATGAAACAAAAAACAAAAACAACAAAAGAATTAGAGAAAAAAGCTTCTTTCCATTCTTATGAGCAAAGAAAATATGAAGATTTAGATTCCTTATATTCTAATTTAAAAACAGAAAATGGCTAAATAAAAGGTGATAAAAATGGATTCAACAACTCTTTCTGACTTAAAAAGAATTTATGAACAAAAAAGAAGAAAAGCTATACAAGATGCAGAAATTAGGAAAAAAGAAATTTACCATAAACTCCCAAGGCTATCCGAAATTGATGCAGAACTATCCAAGGCTTCTCTTTCCTCTGCTATGCAAATTTTAAAGAGTTCTCAATCATCTTTAACTATTTCCAATCTCAAAAAGATATCTGATACACTTCAAAAAGAGAAAATAGAACTTCTCCAAAAAGAGGGAAAAACATTAGAAGATTTATCTCCTATTTTTTCTTGTTCTAAATGCAAAGATACAGGATATATTGAAAAAAATGGGAAAACCGAAATGTGCACATGCCTAAAACAAGAAATTTTTAATATAGAATATAATAAATCAAATATGGGAAATCTAGAAAAAGAAAATTTTTCTACTTTTCGTTTAAATGTTTATTCTGATGAAATAAATCCTCAAAAATATAAATCTAATATTTCACCTAGAGAAAATATGCAAAGAATTGAAAAAATTGCTAAAAATTTTATTTCCCATTTTGATGATCCTGAACAAAAAAACTTGATTTTTATGGGAAACTCAGGGCTTGGAAAAACTTTTCTTTCGAATTGTATTGCAAATGAAATTTTAAAATTAGGAAAAACTGTTTTATATCAGACTGCTCCTGTTATGCTAAATGATATTATAAATTGCTTATTTGATAAACCAAATTGTAATAAAAATATCATAGAAAATTTGCTCTCTGCCAATTTATTAATTATAGATGATTTTGGTACAGAAAGTGTAAATAACATGAAATTTACAGAAATTTTCAATATTCTTAATACTCGATTATTAAATCAAAATCGTAAAATTACTAAAACCATTATCTCTACCAATTTAAATTTACAAAATATCTATTCTATTTATGATGAAAGAATTGCATCAAGAATTGTAGGTTATTATGAGATATGTAAATTTTTTGGAGATGATATTCGTTTTCAAAAAATTTAAAAATGATTTTAATTTTATGATATTTCTTAACAATCAAAAAAAGAAGATGATTTTGCATTTCACAAAATCATCTTCTTTTTCTTTATTTTTATTCTTCTTTTTCTTCTGATATTTTTTCAATACTTACAACTTTTCCTTCATTTGTTTTCATAAGTGTAACACCTTGTGTGCTTCTACCTAAAATACTAATTTCACTTACATTTAGTCTAATAACTGTTCCTGTATCTGTAATTAGCATAATATCATCTGATTCATCTACAATTCTAATTCCAACAATTTCGCCTGTTTTTGGTGTGATTTTATAAGTAATAACTCCTTTTCCACCTCTGTTAATTACTCGGTATTCCTCTAATTCTGTTCTTTTTCCAAATCCATTTTCTGTAATTGCTAATAAAGTAGATTTTGTGTTACTAATAATAGATTCCATACCAATTACATAATCGTTTTCATTTAGGCGTATACCAATTACTCCCTGTGCGCTTCTTCCAGTAGGTCTTACATCTTTTTCATCAAATGTAATGCACATTCCTTGTCTGGTAACTAGTACAATATTGTCTTCTCCATCTGTTAATCTTACACCAATTAATTCATCATCTTCCTTTAAAGTAATAGCTTGTAATCCGGATTTTCTTGCAATATTATATTCTATTAAAGAAGTTTTCTTAATTAAACCATTTTTCGTTGCAAACAATAAATATTTTCCCTCTGCAAAATTTTGTATTGGAATTATGGTTGAAACTTTTTCTCCTGGGTCTAATCTTAACAGATTTACAATAGCTGTTCCTTTTGCGGTTCTTCCTCCTTCTGGAATTTCATATCCTCTTAATCGATATAATTTGCCTTTATTACTAAAGAATAAAATAGTATCATGCGTAGATGCTGTAAATATTTCTTTTACAAAATCTTCTTCCCTTGTTGAAATTCCTGTAATTCCTTTTCCTCCACGTTTTTGACTTTTATATGTATCTACTGGTACTCTTTTAATATAGCCAAAATGCGTTAGAGCAACAACTGTTTGTTCTTCCTTAATTAAGTCTTCTACATTCATTTCTCCTTCTGCTGCAACAATCTTTGTTCTTCTTTCATCACCATATTTTTCTTTAATTTCTAAAAGTTCATCTTTAATAATGTTAAAGACTAATCTTTCACTTGATAAAACCTCTTTATAATAAGCAATTAATTTCATTAATTGTTCATATTCTTCTTCAATCTTCTCTCTTTGCAATCCAGATAATGTTCTTAACCTCATGTCAAGAATAGCTTGTGCTTGTATTTCTGTTAGTCCAAATCTTTCCATTAATCTTTCTTTTGCATCGTCATAGGAAGCACGAATAATAGCAATTACTTCATCAATATTATCTAATGCAATTTTCAAACCTTCTAAAATATGAGCTCTTGCTTCTGCCTTTTCCAAGTCAAATTTCGTTCTTCTTAAAATAACTACTTTTCTATGTTCAATATAATTATCCAAGCATTCTCTTAAAGTTAATATTTTAGGTTCTCCATGTACTAGGGCTAGCATAATTACACCAAAGGTATCCTGCATTTGTGTATATTTGTATAATTGATTTAATACTACCTGTGCATTTGCATCTCTTTTTAATTCTATGACAATCCTTACTTTTTCAATTCTGTCGGATTCATCTCTTACACCAGAAATACCTTCTATACGTTTTTCCACAGCTAGGGATGTAATGTTTTCAATTAATCTTGCCTTATTTACTTGATATGGTAAAGAAGATACAATAATCCTTTGCTTATTAGCACTCATTTCTTCAATTTCAGCTTCTGCCCTCATGGTGATTTTCCCTTTACCTGTTGTATAAGCTTGTTTAATTCCTTCTTTCCCTAATATAACAGCTCCTGTTGGGAAATCTGGTCCTTTTATAATTGCCATTAATTGCTCATCTGTTACTTCATCTTCATCTATAATTTTAATAAGACCATTTATAATTTCTGTTAAATTATGTGGTGGAATATTGGTTGCCATTCCTACGGCAATACCAGATGAACCATTTACTAATAAAGCTGGAATTTTAGCTGGTAACACTGTTGGCTCTTGTAATCTATCATCATAGTTTGGCATAAAATCTACTGTATTTTTCTCAATATCTGTTAGCATTTGTTCTGCTATTTTTGCCATTCTTGCTTCTGTATACCTCATTGCCGCAGCAGAATCTCCATCAATGGACCCAAAATTTCCATGGCCATCAATTAATGGATATCTTAAAGAAAAGTCTTGTGCCATTCTTACCATGGCATCATAAACTGCAGCATCTCCATGTGGATGGTATCTTCCTAAAACAGAACCTACTGTATTAGCACATTTCCTATATGGCTTATCTGATGTTATTCCATCTTCATACATGGCATACAAAATTCTTCTATGTACTGGTTTTAGTCCATCTCTTACATCTGGTAATGCACGTGCGACAATAACACTCATAGCATAATCAATATAAGCGGATTTCATTTCTGCTTCAATGTTTTTCTGTATAATTGTTTCTTCTGGTCTGTCCAATTTTTTATCCTTCCTTTCTACGGAAAATGCTTTCCTGTTTTTGTTACAGTGTTATTATACTAAAACATAAAGAAATTTGCAAACTTTTTTCATGTTTTCAATTAATTATTTCTAAATTAATTTACCTGCTAATTCTAGCTCTTGTTCTGTTAAATCAAAATTTTGACCATTATTTTTAATTATTTGATGAATATTTTCAATTTCTCTTGCTTCTGTTAAAGTGCTTTCTAAAGGTATTACTTTTTTTAATTCTTTTTGTATTTTTTCATATTCTTTTTCCATATTAGTAAAATCTCTTTGTTCATAATAGTTTTTCCAATTTTGATTATATTTTTCTAAATTTTCTATCGAATCTAATTGGTTAGTTAATACTTCTTCCACATTTTTTTCTACATGATTTAAAATAATATTTTTTCCTTGTTGAATTATTTTTGCAATAGAATCTGGTATCCATTCTTTTTCTCTCGCTTTTTCTACTGCCCAATCCATTAAATTAGAAGTGGAATCGATAATCCCACCACTTCTAACAGCGTCTTGTACTTGTGACACATTTTCAAATTTACCGGTAAAAATTCCAATAGCACTTTTACCAAGGTCAATAACAGAATCTATCATTTCATTCAATCCTTCTTTAAATCCACCATTTAAAATAGCATCTTTAATATCAATCACTTGATTTTCAATTAAATCTGGTAAAAGAGCTCTTAATCCAATATCAAGTCCTGTATTAATTACTTTTCCTAGTGTACTTTCTAAAAAATCATTTTGTTTTTCTATTGTTACTTCATTTTCAATTTTATTTTCTACTTCTAAATTATTTTCTAATAAATTGTTTTCCATTTAAAAATCCCCTTCCTTTTAATTTTATTTTTTTCTTTTTAATTTGATTTAATTTTAAAATTATTTTTAAAATTTGTTTTTTTGTATTTTTATTACTATTTTTTATTTTATTTTTATTTATCACATAATTTATTTTTTTGTTTTAATTTATTTTTTTTAAATATTTTTT
>CALXRW010000001.1 GCA_944390965.1 uncultured Clostridia bacterium | reverse complement strand
GTAATTTATGAAAAAATGTAGGGGCGATTTTAATCGCCCGTTCTTCGAAGAAATTACTTAAAACAATATTATAGAAAGGAATAAAAATGAAAGAAGAATACATAGATAAAATAGAAGGAAGGAACCCGGTTTTAGAACTACTAAATTCTACTAGAGATATTAATAAAATTTTAATTCAAAAAGGAGAAAAACATGGTTCCATACTGAAAATTATGGCGATTGCGAAAGAGAAAAAAATTATTGTTACAGAAATTGAGAAAAGGAAATTAGATGAAATAGCGGAAACTCCAAATCATCAGGGGGTTATTGCTATTGTTCCACCTTTTAATTATTGTGAAGTAGAAGATATTTTGCTATTTTCAAAAGAAAGAAAAGAAGAACCATTTATTGTGATTTTAGATGGAATTGAAGACCCACATAACCTAGGATCAATTATTAGAACAGCTGAAACAGCAGGAGTACATGGAATTATTATTCCAAAAAGAAGAGCAGCTATGGTAAATGCAACTGTATATAAAACATCTGCAGGAGCTGTAGAACATATGAAAATAGCAAGGGTAAACAATTTAGTAGATACGATACGATATTTAAAAGAACAAGGATTGTGGATATACGGAACAGATGGAGAAGCAAAAACAGAATATACAAAGGCAAATTTAACAGGACCAATTGCAATTGTAATTGGAAGTGAAGGTTATGGAATGAGTAGATTAGTAAAAGAAAACTGTGATGACTTAATAAAAATACCGATGAAAGGGAAAATAACTTCTCTAAATGCTTCTGTTTCTGCAGCTATTATAATGTATGAAGTAGTAAGAAAAAATGAGAATCATAAGGAAGGCATTTCGTAGGGCTAATTTTTGAAGTAATGGCGAAATACATGCCCTCGCGTTTCTCGGATAAGCTAAGGTAGCCTAATATGGGGAAATCAATGAAAATACTGAAATGTCAAAGGAAGAATCAATTTTCCCTATACAATAAAAAATAGCCTGATTGGTTTTATCCAACCAGGTTTTAATTATACCATAGAACCACCATTTACGTGTAAAACTTGACCTGTTACATAGCGAGAATCATCAGAAGCAAGATACAAATATGCAGGTGAAACTTCAAAAGGTTGACCAGCACGCTTTAAAGGAACGTCAGTACCAAAAATTTCTACTTCTTCTGCTGAAAAACTAGCAGGAATTAATGGAGTCCAGATGGGACCTGGTGCAACCGCATTTACACGAATTTTAGCATCTGCCAATGAAAGCGCTAATGATTTTGTAAATACGGTAATAGCACCTTTTGTTGCAGAATAATCAATTAAAGTTTTATGACCTTCAAAAGCGGTAACAGAACTAGTATTAATAATACTAGAATAAGCTGGAAGATGAGGTAAAACTGCTTTTGTTAAATAAAAAAATGAAAAAATATTGGTCTCAAATGTATTTTTTAATTGTTCTGTAGAAATATCTAAAATGCTATTTTGTGGAAATTGAACACCACAATTATTTACCAAAATATCAATTTTTCCAAAAGTATGGATTGTATTGGTTACAATATATTGAGAAAATTTTTCATCCTTTAGATTTCCTTCCATTAAAAGACACTTTCTACCATAATATTCAACTGCCTGTTTAGTAACAAAAGCATCTTCTTTTTCATTTAAATAGGCAATAACAACATCCGCACCTTCTTTAGCGAATAGAACAGCAACACTTCTACCAATGCCACTATCTCCACCAGAAATAATAGCAACCTTATCCTTTAATTTATTACTTCCTTTAATTTCAGGATTGTCGAAAATAGGAAGTGGTTGCATAATAGACTCTAATCCGGGTTGGATATCTTGATGTTGTTTAGGAAAAGTAATAGGTGTTTTAACATTTTCATCTTTATAACCATAATAAGAATACTCTGGGTACATATCAAACCTCCTTTTAGTTAGTATATGAATGAAAAGAAAATTTATGTGCATAATAAACTAGAAAATTTATTATTGCAATTTATATTTAAAATTAAATTTTACTTTTATATTGACAAATAATATTGTTATGATATACTGACTTTATAAATAAAAAAGGAGGAAAATGAAATGAAATTAAAAACAATTATTACAGTTTTATTTGTACTCTTAGGAATTTTATTATTTGCAACAAATGTACAAGCAGCAGAGTATTACACCGTAAGTACTGCAAATCCATCAAATCCAACTCAAGTAGACGATTTAGAAACAGCATTAAATACAGCTGATGCACAATTCATTATAATAAAAGGAGCAGCTGATGAGGTTGTTGAATTTTCAGGATTTACAACAGAAAAATTTATATTAGTAGATACTTTAACTGCAAAAGCAACAGGAACAGTTGAACTTCCAGCAGGTGGAACACTAAATGGAGGAAAAATTATGGTACAAGGACAAGGAGCCCTAAAATTAAATGGAGAAAATTATGCTGGTCCAACTGAAGAATATAAACTAGTGAATTTAGAAGATAATGCTGCAGTTACGGTTCAAACAGGAGGAAATTTAACTTCTGTAACAGAATTTATTGCAAATGCTAATAAATTAACAACAGACTATACCATAGAAGGAACTGTTGATTTAACAAGAAACTTAGGACTTATGAATCAAGATACATCAGGTGATACACTTACAATTAAACCAGATGCTATTTTAACAGTAGCAGGAGATGTTAGACTTGATATTAAATCAAATGCCAAACTAACAATAGAAGAAAATGGAAATATTTACATTAAGGAAAATGGTATTCTCTATGCCGGTGGAACATTAGAAAACAATGGAAACATCTTAAATGATGGATTATTTGAAACACAAGCATATCCACAAGGAAATCCAGTAACATCAGGAAATATTAATAATACAGGAATCATTGTTAATCAAAACACAATTAAAGTTGTAGAAGGAACCATCTTAAATGATGAAGGAATTATTTATACAGGATATGAAGGATCAAAAGTTATAAATGAAACAGATGCAGGAATTATAGTATATGGTGAATATGGAGACTATGTAGGAATTACTGTAGAGCCAAACGAAGAATTTACATATGCTTACCAAGATAAAGAAGCAGTAGAGTCCACAATTACTTCTTATGAAGGTGAAAACGGAACAGTAACAGCACCAGACAAAGCAGCTGTAAATGATGAAGTAACATTGGTAGTTACTCCACAAGAAGGATATCAATTAGCATCTATTACAGTAAAAGCAACAATTAATGGAGAAGAAGTTGAAATTGAAGTAGTTGATGGAAAATTCTTAATGCCACTTGGAGATGTAAAAATTGATGCAACATTTGAAGAAATACCAACAGAAGGAGAAAAAGATGAAACACCAAATACTTCTGCCAGAAACTATATTTATATTGCTGCAGCAATCGCAACAGTATCTATTGCTGGAATATGGTTTACTAGGAAAAACAGAAAATAAAAAAGTAAAACAAAAGAAATAATATAAAATGTTGAATTTACATTATGTAATTTCAACATTTTTAAAATGGTTAAAGAAAAAAGAGGAGAGAAAATGGGAAGAGTAGAAAAACGTTTGCAAAAAGATAGAAAAAGAAGAAAAATTTTAACAAGAATATTTTTACTTATATTAATAATTGCTATTTGTTATATAGGATTCATTTTCTTTCGCTCAGAGGATGAACAAAAAGAAACAGAGGAATTGTTAAATACCGTTGCTATAGATAAAACGGAAATTACAGAAACAAAAACAGAAAGAATGTTGCAATTAGAAAAATTAAAAGAAGAGTATCCTAATATAGTTGCTTGGATAGAAATAGAAGGAACCAATATTAACTATCCTGTTATGCAAACAGACAATAATGACTATTATGTAAAACATAACCATAAAGGAGAAGAAACAAGAAGAGGAGCTATTTTCCTAGATAAAGATTATGATTGGTCAATTCCATCTAGCAATTTATTAGTATATGGACACAATAATGATGGAACAATGTTTTCAGAATTACTTGATTACAAAAGCGAAGAATTTTATAAAGAACATCCTACTATAAAATTTACAACAGAACAAGAAGATGTAGAATATGAAATTATTGCAGTATTTCTATCGAGAGTATATTATAAATCAGAAAAGAATGTATTCCGTTATTATTATTTTGTAAATGCAGAAAATGAAGAAGAATATAATAATTATGTAGAGAATGCAAAAAAGGCATCATTATACGATACAGGTAAAACCGCACAATATGGAGATCAACTTTTAACACTATCTACTTGTGAATATTCTCAAGACGACGGAAGATTTGTAGTAGTTGCTAGAAAAAAGACTGAATAAAAAGTTACTAAATAGAAAATACATGACTTTATTTAGAGGAGATGTTTTTGATAGATAAAATTAAATTTAAGTGTTTATTACAAAACAAAGAAATTTTTGAAACAGAAGCCTTTATAGGTAAGAATGGTTTTACAAAACAAAAAAGCGAAGGAGATGGAAAAACTCCAATTGGCACATATGAAACAGGGATATTGTTTGGAACACATCAAATTTTAAAAGAAAATTATGTGAAAATTCATGAAAATTTATATTGGGTAGATGATATACATTCAAAATATTATAACCAACTTGTTGATATTACAAAGGTACAAAAAGACTGGAAAAGTGCAGAACATTTAATAGAATATCCAAAACAATATGAATATGCAATTGAATTAAAAACAAATCCCAATCATATAAAGGGAGAAGGGAGCGCAATATTTTTGCATTGTAGTGTAAACAAACCAACAGCAGGATGTATCGCGATTGAAAAAGAAAAAATGCAAGAAATAATTCATTTAATAAAAAAAGATGCAACGATAAATATTGGAGAACAGATAGTATTTGTGATAAAATAATTCCAATAAAATAAGAAAAATTCACCATAAATTCACAAAAAAGCACTTGACAAAGTGCTTTTTTAGGTTTATGATATAAGACGTTAGCAGTCAGATAACAAGAGTGCTAAAAGAGGTGATAAAAATGCTAGATAACAGGAAAAAAAGAATTTTACAAGCCATTATAGAAGAATATATACAAACAGCAGAACCTGTTAGCTCTGGAATGTTATCCAAAAAATATGATTTGAATATTAGCAGTGCAACAATTAGAAATGATATGGCAGAATTAGAATATGCCAATTTTTTAGATAAACCGCACACATCTAGTGGGAGAGTGCCATCTGGAAAAGGGTATAGATACTATGTAAATGAATTGTTAAAAGACAATAACATTACCAAGCAGGAAATGCAATACATCAAACTTAAATTAGAACAAAAAGTAAATGAAATAGAAGATTTAACCAAAATTGCTACCAGCACACTTTCAGAATTAACACATTATACTTCTTTAGCAATTGGAGGTACTGCAATTAGTCATAATATAGAAGATATCAAATTTGTATTATTAGGAAATCGTGTTTTAATGGCAGTAATTTTAACAGATGGTGGACTAATCAAAGAAACAATTATAAAATTTAATGCAGATATTACAGAAGAACAAGTACGAAATATTAATCAAATATTTAATGCAAACTTAAGAGGAAAATCACTAGCTAAAATAGATAAACCTATGGAAGAATATATTGTCTCAGAAATGAGCTATGAATTGCAAATTATTAAACCAATTATAGAGCAAATTAATGAGGCAATTTTACAAAATGATGATATTTATCTAGAAGGAACAAATAGAATCTTTGAGATGCCTGAATTTAAAAGCTATGAAACTGCTAGGAACTTTTTAAATGTCATTGATACTAAGGGACTTGTAAAAGAATTGCTAAATACAGGTCAAGGAGAAGAAATTCATATTAGTATTGGAGACGAAAACCAATATATAGAGTTAAAAAACTTAAGTTTAATTACATTTAAAAATATAGTAGAGGGAAAAGAAATGGGAACAATAGGTATTATAGGCCCAACTAGAATGGATTATTCAAAAGTAGTTTCCATTATCAAATATATGTTAAAGGAATTAAATGATTAGAAAGAGGGTATAACATGGAAGAAGAAAAAAAGGAAAATCAAGAAGAAAAAGAAGAAAATGATTCAGAATTAGTAACCAAACAAGAATTAGAAGAAACAACAGATAGACTAAAAAGGGTTATGGCAGAATTTGATAATTACAAAAAAAGGTCTATGAAAGAAAGAGATTTTTTGTATAATTCTTTAGTAGCAGATATTATAGGAGCATTTTTGCCAGTTATAGATAATTTGCAAAAAGCAGTAGAAGTAAAAACAGAAGATGAAAATTATAGAGCAGGAGTAGAACTAGTATTAAAACAATTTGAAGAAGTATTAAATAAATTTAAAGTAGAAAAAATAGAAACAATTGGCAAAACTTTTGATCCTGAACTACATGAAGCAGTAAGCAGTGTACAAGATGATAGTTTGGGAGAAAAAGAAATTAAACAAGAATATAGAAGTGGCTATAAAATAGGCAATAAAGTAATACGACATGCCATGGTTGTAGTAGCTAATTAAAAAAAGTTAATAATTTTAAAAATATATATTAATTAAGGAGGAATTTAAAATGTCAAAAATTATAGGAATTGACTTAGGAACAACAAACTCATGCGTTTCCGTTATGGAAGGTGGAGAACCAGTTGTTATACCAAATGCAGAAGGAAATAGAACAACACCTAGTGTTGTTGCATTTTCTAAAAATGGGGAAAGATTAGTAGGGCAAATTGCAAAACGTCAAGCGGTTACTAACCCAGACCATACCGTTATTTCAATTAAAAGAGATATGGGAACAAATAAAAAAATAAAAATCGAAGGTGATGAATTTACACCACCAGAAATATCAGCCATGATTCTACAAAAACTTAAAACAGATGCTGAAAATTATTTAGGACAAAAAGTAACACAAGCAGTTATTACTGTTCCAGCATATTTTAGTGATAGTCAAAGACAGGCAACAAAAGATGCAGGAAAAATTGCTGGACTAGAAGTATTAAGAATTATTAATGAACCAACAGCTGCAGCATTAGCTTATGGAGTAGATAAAGAAGATAAAGACCAAAAAATATTAGTATATGACTTAGGTGGAGGAACATTTGATGTATCTATTCTAGATATTGGTGATGGTGTATTTGAAGTATTGGCAACAAGTGGAAACAATAGACTAGGTGGAGATGATTTTGACCAAAGAATTATTGATTACTTAGTAGATACTTTCAAAAAAGAACAAGGAATTGACTTAAAAACAGATAAAATGGCAATGCAAAGACTAAAAGAGGCTGCAGAAAAAGCAAAAATTGAATTATCTGGAACATCTCAAACAAATATCAACTTACCATTTATTACAGCAGATAGTTCAGGACCAAAACACTTAGATATTACACTTACAAGAGCTAAATTTGAAGAATTAATCAGAGATTTAGTAGAAAGTACAGTAGGACCAGTTAATCAAGCTTTAAAAGATGCAGGAATTTCTTCTGATAAAATCGATAAAGTATTATTAGTTGGTGGTTCTACAAGAGTACCTATGGTACAAGAAACAGTAAAAAGAATTACAGGAAAAGAACCAAATAAAGGAATTAATCCAGACGAATGTGTAGCAGAAGGTGCAGCAATTCAAGCAGGTGTATTATCTGGAGATGTAAAAGATTTAGTATTACTAGATGTTACACCATTATCATTAGGAATTGAAACATATGGTGGAGTATTTACAAAATTAATTGAAAGAAATACAACAATACCAACTAAGAAATCACAAATCTTTTCTACTGCAGCAGATGGTCAAACAAGTGTAGAAGTTCATGTTTTACAAGGAGAACGTGAAATGGCTGCTTACAATAAAACATTAGGAAGATTCCAATTATCTGGTATTCCACCAGCACCAAGAGGAGTTCCACAAATTGAAGTTACATTTGATATTGATGCCAATGGTATTGTACACGTATCTGCAAAAGATATGGCATCTGGTAATGAACAAAAAGTTTCTATTACTGCAAGTTCTAACCTTTCAGATGAAGATATTGAAAAAGCTGTTAAAGATGCAGAAGCACATGCAGCAGAAGATAAGAAAAAGAAAGAGGAAGTAGAAGTAAGAAATAATGCAGAAAGCTTGGTATATAGCAGTCAAAAAACATTAGATGATTTAGGAGACAAAGTAAGCGGAGAAGAAAAAGCAAAAGTAGAAACTGAAATTGAAAATGTAAAAAAAGCTTTAGAGGGAACAGATACAGAAGCTATCAAACAAGCAACAGAAAAATTAACAACTGTATTCTATGAAATTTCTGAAAAGTTATATAAACAAAATGCACCACAAGGAGACAATAATACTGCAAATGGAGGACCAAAAGAAGGTAGTGATGGTACAGTACACGATACAGAATACAAAGTAGAAAATGAAACAGATGAAAATAAATAGATTTTAAAAACATAGAGTTTGGAATTTGGTAATGGTAATCCTACTAAAATTACCAAATGCCAAACTCTCATTTTGGAGGAAACGATGCCAGAACAAAAAAGAGATTATTATGAAGTATTAGGAGTTAGTAAAACAGCTACCCAAGATGAAATAAAAAAAGCATATCGAAAATTAGCAAAAAAATATCATCCAGACGCCAATCCAGATAATAAAGAAGAAGCGGAGGCAAAATTTAAAGAAGCAACAGAAGCTTATGAAGTATTATCAGATGAGCAAAAAAGGAAAACATATGACCAATTTGGACATAATGGTCCACAAGGTGGATTTGGTGGTGGCCAAGGAGGTTATTATTATTCTAGCTCTGGATTTAATGGATTCAATGGATTTGGAGATTTTGACTTTGATTTAGGAGATATTTTTTCTGCATTTACAGGGGGAAGATCATCTAGTAGAGCCAGAGGGCCTGTAAGAGGAAATGATTTACAAACCAATATTGATATTACTTTTGAAGAATCCTATCTTGGTGTAAAAAAAGAAATTGTTATCAATCGATATGAAAAGTGTAGTACTTGCCATGGAGAAGGTGCAAGACCAGGAACCACAACAGAAACTTGTTCAGTTTGCCATGGCACAGGACAAATAAAACAAACAGTAAGTACTATTTTGCGGTCAAATGCAAACAGTAAAAACTTGTTCTAATTGTGGTGGAGAAGGAAAAGTGATAAAAGAGCCATGCCCAGATTGTAGAGGAAAGGGAAAAGTAAGAAAACAAGTAAGAATTCAGGTTAGCATCCCAGCAGGAATTAATGATGGGCAAGCAATTACCTTAGATGGGCAAGGAGAAGCAGGAAGCAAAGGTGGACCAAATGGAGATTTACATATTGTAGTACATGTAAAAAAACATAGTATTTATACCAGAAAAGGGGATCATGTACTTTGCAATATTCCTATTACCATTACAGGTGCTACTTTAGGAACTGAAATAGAAGTACCAATGGTAGATGGTACAAAAGAAAAATATAAAATACCAGAAGGAACGCAAACAGGAACTAGTTTCACTTTAAGAGGAAAAGGCTTTAAAAGTTTAAGAGGTAGTTGGAATGGTGACTTTATCTTTACAGTAGTAGTGCAAACACCAAAAAAATTAACACAGGAGCAAAGAAATTTGTTAGTAGAACTAGCTAAAACTATGAATGAACAACCACCAGTGAAAAAAAGAGGATTTTTTGGATAAAATAAATATGATAAAAGTGTTACAAAATTATGTTAAGTGATTGAAACTAAGTTAATATCATGATATACTATTAGAGCAATTCATATATGAATTGCTCTAAATTCAATTGAATTTAGAGACTAAGCGAAGGTAGGAAGGAGTTTTAAGATATGAAGAAGACATTCGTTTTGCGGACAGAGGCAACTTTAGCATCAACGAACCCGACCTTAAGGTTTGGAAATGACAATACCATTGTTATTCCAATGGCAATTTTGCAGAATCTCTACCGGTACCAAGGAGTTACTGAGAAGCAGCGATTAGCTGCTAAATTTATTGAGTACATTGACCAGATTCCGGAGAAGGAATTGCTTTCTGAGATAGGATATCGTCAACAAAATGGGAGCTATTTAAGGATAGTAGATAACAACCCGTTGACTGAGGAAGTTGAGAACATGGTGGACTTTTCCCGCTTAGATAAGCGAGTATACCAAGTATGCTTGGACTTGAAGAAAGCAGGACATCCCAATGTTATCTTAATTTCCAAAAATCCAACCATCAGATTAAAGGCAAGACAACTCGGAATTGAAGCACAGATGTTCAAAGATGAGATTTTTCCATCTCCCAAAGACCAATATAATGGGTTTGTGGAAATATCGATGTCTCAGACATCACTCGATAAGATGTACCAAAATGGTGAGATACCAATTAAGGAGGTTTACCAATATGGAATGAATGCTTGGCTTGAGAATGAATTCGTAAAGATTACGACCGAGACAAGTCATGGAATAGGGAGGTATAGCAATGGAAAAATACTTCCATTGAAATACTCTAGGAAATTGCCTAATGGCTATCGGGCATTGAATGCAGAGCAGACAATGCTTTGGGAATGTTTACTGGCACCGCCTGAAATTGCACCACTTGTTGTAGTGAAAGGTGCTGCCGGAACTGGAAAAACTTATTGCTCAATTGCTATGGCATTGGAGAGATTAAGGAATTATTCTAATACGGAAGTATATGATCAAATTCTAGTGGCATCTCCAACAGTTACAGTAAGCAATGAGAGGATTGGTTATCTTCCAGGGGACATTGACGAGAAGGTAGGTCCTTATTTAGGTGGAATAATGGACAACCTTAAGGCAATCTTTCGAGAACAGGCTCCTGAAGAAGATAATTCCAAGCTGAAAGATCGTGCACAGGAGCTA
Source organism: uncultured Clostridia bacterium (assembly GCA_944390965.1). Taxonomy (GTDB): domain Bacteria; phylum Bacillota; class Clostridia; order TANB77; family CAG-508; genus CALXRW01. Next base: position 74,044 of record CALXRW010000001.1, on the reverse strand, counting down.
TTCGAACGAGGACTGATTGAAATTCAGCCGATTGGTTTCTTAAGGGGGAGAACAATTCCGCGGACAGTGTTCATCATTGATGAAACACAGAACATCAAACCAAGTGACATACAAGACATTGTCACAAGAGCTGCCAAAGGCTCCAAGTTCATTTTCTTAGGGGATCCAGATCAAATTAATAATCCAGAGCTGAACTCTAGGTATAATGGTTTGGTCTATCTTTCTGAAAAAATGAAAGGAAATGCATTATGTTGGCAAGTGACTTTGAATAGTGAGAAATCGATAAGAGGTGATTTGGCGCAAGCAGCACTTAAAATCTTATAACACTTCCTTCAGACTCAGGCTGTGGTATTACCACAGCCTGATAACTTTTATTGAATAGCAAACAATATGAAGTGAAAATAAAATATAAGAGATTTTATCCAACTCATGAACTTATATTTTTCCATAAAACTCTCAAGGCTCAAGGGGTAATCCGGCAACGGAAGGCTGTTCAAGCTTTTATTTCAAAATATAAGTTCATGAGTTGGATAAACAAAACTTTTTATTTTCAAAAAAAACACTTTAATTATTCAACCCCAAAATAATATTACATAGAAATATTTGTCACATTTTGTCTAAAAAAACATACAATATAATAGAGAATAAAAGTTCTCAATATTTTAAAGAAAAGGTGATAAATATGGAAATAGACAAGAAAACATGTCCTATTATAGATGTAGATGGTTTTATAGAGAAAGGAAAACAATTTGACTTAGATATTATATTACCAGAAGATGACAGAAATGTTATTTATGGTATTGTAAAAGATTGTTATCAAGAACCAGTATGTGATGCAGTAGTAAAATTAATAGAAGTATGTAGAGAATATGGAAAAGAAGAAAGAAAACCTGTATCTCATACGTTTACAGACAAAGATGGAGAATTTGTATTTGGACCATTATGTCCAGACAGACACTATGAGATAGAAATATGGGTAAATAAAGTAAAGCATTACAAAGTATGTGCTATGGGAAACCATGAAGGAAAATGCTTAAAAGGTGTTGACATGGACTGTTGTGACATAAAAGACCCATGTAAAGATGAAAAAAATTGTGAAAAATAGAAATTATTGATAATATCCAATTGAATTTGTACGGGCTCGTCTTGACGAGCCCGAAAGAAAAAACAATTGCAAAGAGAAAAAGAATATGATAAACTACATATGAATAGAATAAAAAGAAAAACAAAAACTATACGAAAAAGAAAGGTGGAAGTTATATGAAAATAACAAGTCAAAATTTTGAAAAAGAAGTTCTACAATCTGATAAACCAGTTATTGTAGATTTTTATGCAACATGGTGTGGACCATGCAAAATGTTAGCACCAATTATGGAAGAAATCGAACAAGAAAATACAAATATTAAAATATGTAAAATTGATATTGATGAAGATAGCAATTTAGCAGCTCAATATAATATTATGAGTGTACCAACATTAATTGCCATTAAAAATGGACAGATAGTAAATACTTTGGTAGGATTAAGAGATAAACAAGAAATATTAGATATGTTAAAATAATAAGTGCCTAATGGGACTGACAGAGGTGATGGAGATTTTAACAGCATTTCAAACGAATATAATTTCAGATTTTTATAAAATTATTGAAATGCTGTCAAAATCTCTATCACCTCTGTCAGTAATTATTCACGATTCATTAAAGATATGTGTAGGGTGTCGACACCCTCGCCGACCCGGAAAAACCTATACAATGGCACGTAAAATTGCAATTTACATAAAAATGTAGTATAATAAAAGTGTATAAATATTATAGGAGGTGTTACTTTGAAAACTTGGCAGAAGATAATTGTCTGGACGGTAATAATTCTTGCAGCTATCTTGCTTGCAGAGTTCACAAGCCGGTTGCTTGTGCTAATTGGAGACCTTTTGATCTTCCTGAAGCAGGGCCTGATTGGACTGTTTCAGTGAGCATCCCAACCCCGGAACGAGTAATTGTTCTGGGGATTTCTTTTAGTTTTTTTCTTTCCCACTTTGTGATTTTAATAATTTCTTTAACAAAATACAACTTAAAACAAGTAATCCTAGCAAAATAAAATAACTAGAATCTATGGAATTTTCACGGGCAGTAATATGATTAAATACTGGTGTAATATCTAAATTAAAAAAAGAAAAATGATGTAAGATAAAAGAAGTATACATAGCTGCTAAAATACCTTGTAATAACTTCCCGAAAAAATAGGGCTTAATAGAAAGTCTTGCTTTTGCAGTAATACTTAACACTTGAAGTAATACAGATATCCCACCAAAACCAAGAAGAAAGCTACAAATTACCATATTAACAGAAATCATTTTATTCGGAATACTAGCTACTTGTTTTACACCATTGGTTAATTCCAGAAATCCTGTTAAAATACCAGAAGAATAGGAAGTATTTTCACATAGAGGTTTTAGTAGATGAGTAAAGAAATCTAAAAGATGGCTTTCCTTGAACATAGAAATAATAACAGAGAAAATAACGACAAAACCACCAATCATAATGATAGTATTAACAGAATTCATGATACTAGTGGATAAAACTTCTCCTAAATTGGATAAGGATACTTTATTAGCACCAGCTTTTTTGCCGATAGAAGAAAAGGCTGTACTTTTTTGCCTGGATTTCCAAAAACGAAAAAGAATCCCTACACTAATACAAGCTAAGATGTGAGTCATAAAAAGCAGGAAACCAGTTCTTGCGTCTCCAAAAAAAGTGATTCCCACTGTACCAATAATAAACAAAGGTCCAGAATTATTCGTAAAGGTAAGTAATCTTTCTGCTTCTTCTTGGGTACAAATGCCTTTTTCTTTTAAATCTGCAGCAATTTTAGCCCCCATTGGGTAACCACTAATAATTCCCATAATAAAGGCAAAGCTACCTTCTCCAGGGACATTAAAAATAGGTCTCATAATTTTAGAAAAAAGCCTACCTAGCAGAATGGGAATATTGGTATAAGATAAAAGGTGTGTGGCAATAAAAAAAGGAAGTAAAGAGGGAACAACAGAATTTGCCCACAAAGAAAGTCCATCCTTTGCAGCAGTAACATTGCTTCTGGAGAAAAATACAAGACATAGAGTAAACAAACAAAATAAAAAAGGTAAAAAGTATTTTTTTAAATGTAAGAAAAAAAATAAATTCTTTTTCAATCTCAAAATCACCTAATTTATCATATGAAAGGGCAATTGTGTATATACCAAATGAGAAAAGGAAAAATGATGTATTCCTATTATACTAGAGGTGTAACAAGAAGAATAAAAAGGATATTTGAAAGTAAAAAACTATTGACAAAAAATAGAAAATAATATAAATTTAATCATACAAAATAAATCATAAATTCTTTTGGAGAATAATTTGTGTTTGGGCTATAGTTCAGGATTTTGGTCAAGACCGACCCCTACCAAAAATTATTCATCATTCATTATTCACTATTCATTAAAAAAAAATCAGCAATGTTGTAAATTAATGAATAATGAAGAATGAATAATTAGTGTATGCGACAGCTCCCTTACATAAGGGAGATGGTGAGAAGCACCAGAGGGTTTTTCTATATGCTAATGAATAATGAAGAATTGGCGTGTAGGGGCGATTTTAATCGCCCGTGCTTCAAAGGAATTGCTTAAAATGTAGGGGTTCGTCTTGACGAACCCAGAAAGAAACGGGGGAAAAGAAAAGATGAAAAAACAAAAAAGAAGAAAAGAAAAAGGAATTACTTTAATAGCATTAATTATAACTGTAGTAGTATTAATTATTTTAGCAGGAATAGGAATAGGGGCACTTGTAAACCAAGACGGAGTGGTAGACAAGGCAAAAGAAGCAAAATTGGAAACAGAGAAAAAAGACATAGAAGAACAAATTAATATTATGACCATACAATCCATGGACAAATATGGAAATGTAATTAGAGAAACCCTAAAAACAAAATTAGAAGACTTGCCAGAAGGTAAAGAAATTGTAGATGAAACAAGTTATATAAAAGTAGTATACCCGGAATATGAGTTTAAAATAGATTTGAATAATGGAAAGGTAGCAGAAATAGTTCCTGTGTATGTGGACAATGTATTAATACCAGATGGATATGTAGCTTCACAAGTGCCAGGAGAGAATACAAAAGCAGGAGGACTGGTTATTTATGAAGGAACTGTTCCTGTAACAGAAGCAAACCATGAACAAGCCATGAAAACAAGAAATCAGTATGTATGGATACCAGTAGGTGAGATAAATGATATGGTAATGTGTGAAAGCAACACAGGAGACAGTGTATGTGATCTAGTTTACGATGAAGAAACAGATACCTTAACCTGCCAAACACATCCAGCAACAGCCACCAATTTAGTAGGAAGACTATATACATCAATAAGTAATAGTATAATAGAAGATGGAAAGCATTATTACATTATAGACTTTTCAAAAAGAGATCAAACATATGATGAAAACAGTTTTCATGAACCAAAAAATATTGTAAATGATGATGATATTAAGAATAATTTAACTATTGACCAATCAAAAAGTGATTTTACAGCAATGGCAAAAAGTGTAGCTAAAAATGGAGGATTTTATATCAGTCGATATGAAGTAGGAAAAAATGGAGAAAGTAAAAAAGAACAAAAAGTATTAACAGCAGATGATCCAGTATGGGTAACAGAAGAGGATAATTATTTAGGGGCAAATACATGGTATGGATTATATAATACCATAAGAAAAGTAGAGGAAAATAAACAAATGTTATGGGGGTGTCAATGTGATCAGGTTATTAAATTTATAGGAGAAGAAGCACAAATAGGACATAGTGATAGAAATCTAACTACAGATCATGCTTTGTCTGGACAAAATGAATTAGACAAAATGAAAAATATTTATGATTTTGAAGGTAATCATAATGAATGGACAGCGGAGGAACGTTATACCTCCAACAATAGAGTATTCCGAGGTAGTGATTACGTTGATGCAGCTACTGACGGGTCCTTACCACCGAGTTATCGCAACTATACTTATCCGACAGGTAAATTCGATGAATATTCCTCCCGTTCCACACTTTACTTGTAATGCTGAGTCCTGTTACCAATAAAAAAGAGAAGATAAATTAGGAATGTATATAATATGGTGTGTAGATAATTAAAAAAGGGATAATCACACACCATATATTTTGGAAGATGTTGCTACAATTACAACATCTTCTTTGTTTTTAGGTCATTTAACTAGACAAATTTATAAAAAAATGATATGATAAAAAAGTTAAAATTGAATATAGAAAGGATTTTGGCGTATGAATGTGAAATATGAGAAGGCAAAAGAAATTTTAGAAAACTATCATCAAGAACAGGTTTTAAAATTTTACGAGGAACTAACAGAAAGCGAAAAAGAAAATTTATTAGACCAAATTTTAAAAATTGATTTTGAACAGATTTTAGAATTATATCATCAAGCACAACAACAGCCAGAACTTCAAAATAATAAAATTGAACCAATTTCTTATGTGGATAAACAAAAATTAACAGAAGAAGAAAAGGAAAAATATGAAAAAATAGGAAGAGAAAAAATAAAATCTGGGAAACTTGCAGTTGCTACAATGGCTGGAGGTCAAGGAACAAGATTAGGGCATAAAGGACCAAAGGGAAGCTTTTATTTATTCCCGAATAAATCGATATTTGAAATTATTTGTGATACGCTAAAACAAGCAAAAAAAGAATATGGGATTACTTTAAATTGGTATATTATGACTAGTAAAGAAAACCATAAAGAAACCATACAATTCTTTGAGGAAAACCAATATTTTGACTATCCAAAGGAAAAAATAACTTTCTTTACACAAGGAGAACTTCCTATGATAAGTCATGAAGGAAAAATAATATTATCTTCTAAAAGTACTATAAAAGAGGCAGCAGATGGAAATGGCGGCATTTTTGAGTCTATGAGAAAAGCAGGGATTATAGAAGAACTACAAAAAAACGGAGTAGAGTGGTTATTTATTGGGTCAGTTGATAATGTATTGCTCAAAATGGTAGACCCATTACTTATTGGACTTACAGAGACACAACAACATCTGGCTGCTAGTAAAACAGTAGCCAAAAAGAATCCAAAAGAAAAAGTAGGCGTTTTCTGTAAAATGAATAGTACTCCAAGTGTAATTGAGTATTCAGAATTACCTCAAGACATGGCTGAATTAAGAGATGAAAAAGGGGAATTATATTATGGAGAATCTCATGTAATGTGTAATATGTTTCATATAGAAATGCTAAAGCAAATTAGTAAAACAAAATTACCATATCATGTTGCCACTAAAAAAGCAGAATACTTAGATTCTGAAGGAAAAACTATTGTACCAACAGAACCCAACTGCTATAAATTTGAAAGTTTCATTTTTGATGCTTTTAAAAGCATAGAAGAAATGACAATTTTAAGAGTAAAAAGGGAAGAAGAATTTGCACCTGTAAAAAATGCAGAAGGATCAGATAGTCCAGAAACAGCAAGAGAATTATATAAAAATTTTTATCACATAAAATAACAAGGGGAGACAGATGAACGAATTAATTAAAGTGTTACCAAACTTTAAAAAGTTTAGTGATTATATTGAAAATGTAAAAAAGAAAACAAGTCCAATTATGTTATCTGGGCTTACAGATGGTGGAAAAATTCATTTTGCCTATGCAACACATTTTTATGCAGAAAGACCAATTTGTATAATTACCTATAATGAATTACAAGCAAAAAAAATAATCAAAGATTTAAACTATTTTACAGAGGATATTGAATATTTTCCTAAAAGGGACATTTTGACTTTTGATTATATAGCAGAAAGTAAAGAAACATTAAATAATAGAATTCAAACTTTAAATAAAATAAAAAGTGGAAAAGCAAAAGTAATTGTAACGACAATAGAGAGTTTATTGCAAAAAATGATTGCAAGAGACACCTTATACAAAAATATGTTAACATTTCGTGTGGGAGAAATCAGGAATTTAGAAGAATTAAAAGAAAAATTAATTGCTTTAGGCTATGAAAGATATGATATGGTAGAAGGAATGGGACAATTTAGCATAAGAGGAGGAATTTTAGATATTGCTACATCATCTCAAAAAGGAATTCGTATTGAATTTTGGGGAGACGATATTGACTCAATTAGAGTATTTAATTTTTCTAATCAAAGATCAGATGAAATGTTAAAAGAAATTACAATATATCCAGCAAATGAATTTATATTAGAAAAACCTTTGACAGAAGTGGTAACAAATATTGAAAATGAAGAAGACAAAGAGGCAATCCTTTCTGGCGATTATTTTAGTAAAATAGATAAATACTTCAATCTTTTTTATGAAAAACAAAATACATTTTTAGATTATTTATCAAATGATACTATTATATTTCTAGATGAGATTAGTAAAATAAAGGCCAGAAATGAAAATATTTTAAAAGATACAGAAAATTTAATAAAAAATTTAGTAGAAAAGAAAAAGGAAGTTCCACAATCTCTTTTAAACTTAGAAAATTATGTACAATTTATTAAAAAAGTAGAAAATAAACAAGCCATCTATATGGAAAAACAAGATATTGGTTATGTAGATAGCCAAAGTATGCATGCAAAAAGAAACGGATATAGCTTTAGCTATAGGGAGGTCAACTTTTTTCGTAGTTCAATGGCTTCATGTATTAAGGAAATACAAGAAGCTATTAAAGAGCAAAAACAGGTAGTTTTACTAGGGGGAAGTAAGGAAAACTGTAAAAAGTTAGCACAATTATTAACAGAAAAACAAATCAGAAACATAATCGGAAATGAAGACATAAAGTACGATAAAAAAAATACAGTGCTCATTTTAGAAGGAGCCTTATCTTCTGGATTTGAAAGTTATGATTTTAATCTTCTAGTAATTACGGGAGAAGAATTATTTGCTAGTTTTGCCACCAAAAGAAGAGCACTTAGTCAAGAATTTAAACAAGGGGAAACACTCGTATTTTCCGATTTAAAAATAGGAGACTATGTAGTTCATAAAGTAAGTGGTATTGGTCAATTTATTGGAGTAAGTACCATTAAAGCAGATAATGTAATAAAAGACTATATTAAAATAAAATATAAAGATGATGGCATTTTATATATTCCTACTAACCAATTAGATAGTATTCGAAAATATATTGGAACTGGAGATGGGGTGCCACGTTTAAGTAAATTAGGTGGAAAAGACTGGGCAAATACAAAAGCAAAAGTAAAGTCTAACTTACAAGAAATTGCCAGAAACCTAATTGAACTTTATGCCAAAAGACAAAAAGTAGTAGGATATGCGTTTTCTCCAGATACGGATTGGCAAAGACAATTTGAGGATACTTTTCCTTATACTGAAACAGAAGATCAATTACGATGTATTGCAGAAATGAAAAAAGATATGGAAAGTAGCAGACCAATGGATAGACTTCTTTGCGGAGATGTAGGGTATGGCAAAACAGAAGTTGCTATCAGAGGGGCATTTAAGGCATGTATGGATCAAAAACAAGTGGCTTATCTAGTACCTACCACTATTTTGGCGAACCAACAATATGAATCTTTTAAAGAAAGAATGAAAGACTTTCCTATTCGCATAGAACTATTAAATCGATTTAGAACCAAAAAAGAACAAGAACAAATTATAAAAAAATTGAAATTAGGAGAAATTGATATTATTATTGGTACACATCGCTTACTTAGCCAAGATGTTGGATTTCATGATTTAGGATTGTTGATAGTTGATGAAGAGCATAGATTTGGGGTAAAAGATAAAGAAAAAATTAAAGAATTAAAAACCAATGTAGATGTGCTTTCTATGACAGCAACACCAATTCCAAGAACGCTTCATATGTCAATTGTAGGAATACGAGATATGTCTGTTATTTATGAGCCACCTCAAAACAGAAAAGCTGTTACTACTTATGTGTTAGAATATGATAAAGAAGTAATTGGAGAAGCTATTACTAGAGAATTAGAAAGAAATGGTCAAGTATTTTACTTGTACAATAAAGTAGAAACAATTGAAAAAAAGGTAGCAGAAATTGAAAATCTAGTACCAGAGGCAAAAGTAGGATTTGCCCATGGACAAATGTCTGGAAGAGAATTAGAAAAAATTATGCAAGATTTTATTGACAAAAAGATAGATGTTTTAGTATGTACTACTATTTTAGAATCAGGAATAGATATTCCAAATAGCAATACTATAATTGTAGAAGATGCAGATAGATTAGGGTTAGCACAGCTATACCAAATAAGAGGTAGAGTAGGAAGAAGTGATATTCAAGCATATGCATATATTACGTATAAAAGAGACAAAATAATCTCAGATGTAGCAGAAAAGAGATTAAAAGCAATTAAAGAATTTACAGAATTCGGTTCAGGATTTAAAATTGCCATGAGAGACTTGGAAATTAGAGGAGCAGGAAGCTTATTGCGGAGAAATGCAACATGGTCATTTAGACCAAGTAGGATATGATACGTATTGTAAATTACTAGATGAAGTAGTAAAAGAAATGAAAGGAATTAAAGAAGAAGAGGAAATTGATGTACAAATTGATATTGCAGTTGGAAGCTATATACCAGATAGCTTTATAGAAAATAGTAGTCAAAAAATTGAAATTTATCAAAATATTGCTTTGTGCAAAAACGAAGAAGATATAGAAAATGTGATTGATGAAATTATTGACCGTTATGGAAAAATGCCACAAGAAGTAGAAAACTTAATAGAAGTAGCAAGAATTAAAAATCAATGTAGAAAAATTGGAATTACAAAAGTTCAACAAAAACAAAATGCAATTGTCTTTTATTTTGAGCCATCTAAATTCCAGATGGAAATGGTAGATATCTTAATTCAAAAATTTAGGAATCGCATTAAATTTTCACCTGCAAAAGAACCATATATTACATTTAAAATAGAAAATATGGGAAAAATTTTAGAAGAGATAAAGGAGTTTTTAAATGCAAATGATAACAAGTAAAGAAAATGAACAAATAAAGCATATTAAAAAATTAAAAGATAAAAAATACCGTAATTTATCTAATGAATATATAGTAGAAGGATTAAAAATGGTAAAAGAATGCATTGAAGAAAATGCCAAAATAAAAACCATTGTTATTTGTGATGGCTGTGATAAAAATGGAAGCTTTGATCCAAAATTAATGTATGAAATGGCAAAACAAAATTGCATTGCCGTTCCAGAAAAACTTTTTAAAGAATTAACAGATGTTGAAAATCCACAGGGAGTTTTAGCTGTAGTAGAGAAAAGAGAAACACAAAAGGTAATAGACTATCATCAAGATTTTATTGTTATCTTAGATAATATTCAAGACCCAGGAAATTTAGGAGCTATTATTAGAACTGTAGATAGCGCAAATTTAAAACAAATTATTGTATCGAAAGGAACAGTAGATGCCTATAGTAATAAAGTAGTACGCTCTACCATGGGAGCCATTTTTAGAGTAAATATAATAGAAAGTGAAGATTTAAGCAAAACCATAAAGGACTTAAGAACACATCATTTCAAAGTGGTAGCAACAGCATTAGACACGAACACTACAATTTATGATAGAGATTATCATAAAACAGCTGTTATCATTGGAAATGAAGCAAATGGGATTTCGGAAGAAATATTAGAACAAGTAGATGAAAAAGTAAAAATTCCAATGCTACGGGAAAACAGAAAGTCTAAATGCCTCTGTCGCAACAGGAATAATGGTATATGAATATGTAAGAAAAAATCTTAAAAAAATGAAAAATAATAGTGAATAATGAATAATTTGTCTATTTTTCTGGGCCGCCGAGGGCGGCGACCCCTACATGCACAATAAATTATTTTGAAACATAATTTGTATTTTATGATTGTTCAATATTAACTACTACGCCAAAATGATTCACTATTCATTATTAAAACATGTGTAGGGGGTGGCGCCCAGGTCGACTAGATGCTTCGAAGAAATTTCTTAAAATGTAGGGGCGATTTTAATCGCCCGCTCTTCGAAGAATTCGCCATAAATGTAGGGGATGGTCTTGACCATCCCAAAAAAAGTGTCCCAAATGGGACACTTTTGTCTTGCTAGGAAGCGTCCCCGTTGAGACAATATTTTTAGAATTTTGGGATAAAGCAAGATGGCATTTTCTTTCCAATTATCAGAAATGAATTTAGCTTGTTCTCTTGAACCAGCATAAAGTTGAACCTCAAATAAAGTTTTGTTATTTTCTACAATCTTACATTTTATTATATATTCGTTTTCACTTATTGGCATGTATTCAGAGGTAATGGAGTCTCTTTCCTCGATAGAATTTAAGTTTCCTTTTAAATTCCCATCCATTTTTAATTTTAAAATACCAGGAATTAAATCCTCTACAAGAACAAGAGCATTTTTTCCCACTTCTGTAATTTCATAAACAGTTTCATCATCTAAAGTATAACAAATAACATATTTTGTTTCTTGCAAATCCAATAAAAATTGTTGAAAATAAAAATAATTCATATCTTGTACTGCTAATACTAATTCATATAACGCATTATTTGTAATTGGTTTTGCAATTTTGTTTAAAATATATAAAATTAAAACTTTATTTTCTGCTAATGTTTCATTATCCTCATTAAGTTTCAAGTTAAAAACCCCTTTGTTATAGAATAAAAATATTATAACATAAAATTCACAAAAAACATACTGTTTTTTCATGAAATGTGTTATAATATCTCAATATAGGAATTCCGAAAAGGAGGTAAAATTTTGAAAATTAAAAGCAAAAAAATTTATGATGTCCCTAGATTTAAAGATATTAGAGAAGTACTAAACAATAGTGTAAAATTATATCCAAACTGTACTGCTTTTATTTTAAAAGAAAAAAAGAAAGATGAAGTAACTTATAAGAATATTACTTATACAGAATTTCAAAAAGATGTAAATTGCCTAGGGACAGCACTTATTTCATTGGGATTAAAAGGGAATAGAATTGCCATTATTAGTCCAAACCGTTATGAATGGTGTGTAAGTTATTTAGCAATTTTAAATGGAACAGGAATAGCAGTGCCACTAGACAAAAGTTTGCCTGAAGAAGAGATAATAGGTTCATTAGAAAGAAGTAAAGCAGATGCTGTTATTTTTGATAAAAAATATGTGGACACTATGAAAAAATTACAAAAAGAAAATCATACAATAAAACAATATATTTGTATGGACGGAGATAGTAAAGAGTTTATAGCTTATTCAAATTTGATACAAAAGGGAAAACAAGCATTAGAAAAAGGGAATAAAGAATTCCTAAATGCAGAAATAGACGAAAATGCGATGTCTATTATTCTTTTTACATCTGGAACAACATCTAGTTCTAAAGCAGTTATGTTGTCACATAAAAATATTGCAGAAAATATTTTTGGATTAAATTCTATTGTAAAAATTTATCCTACGGATGTGTCACTAGCATTTTTACCATTTCACCATACATTTGGTTCAACAGGATTCTTATTCTTTGCTAGTAACGGAGCAGCCACAGCTTTTTGCGATGGAATTCGATATATACCTCAAAATTTAAAAGAATATAAAGTATCTATTTTTGTATGTGTTCCTTTGTTATTAGAAAGTATGTATAAAAAAATTAACTTAGAAATTGCAAAACAAGGGAAAACAAAACTTGTAAATATGGCAAAGACTTTTTCAAATGCAACATTAAAATTAGGAATTGACATTAGAAAAAAAGTTTTTAAATCAATTATTAATCAATTAGGTGGATACATTAGGTTAGCAGTAAGTGGTGCAGCAGCCATTGATAAAAATGTGGTAAAAGGGTTTAATGCACTTGGAATTCGTATTATACAAGGCTATGGACTAACAGAAACATCTCCTGTTTTAGTAGCAGAAAATGATAGATATACAAGATTAGGCTCTGTAGGAATTCCATTAGTAAATGTAGATGTAGAAATTGATAATCCAAATGAAAAAGGAATAGGAGAACTAAAAGCAAAAGGACCAAATGTTATGCTTGGTTATTACGAAAATGAGGAAGCCACAAAAGAAGTACTAAAAGACGGTTGGTTTTATACAGGAGATTTAGGTTACATAGATAAAGATGGCTTTATATTCATTACTGGAAGAAAGAAAAATGTAATTGTATTAAAAAATGGAAAAAATATTTATCCAGAAGAAATTGAAAAAAAGATTGATAAATTACCATATGTAGCAGAAAGTATGGTGTTTGGATATCCTAAAGATGATGATTTAATTGTATCTGCTAAAATAGTATATCAAAAAGAATATATAGAAGAGAAATATCCTAAATTATCAAAAGAAGAACTAAAAGATAAGATTTGGAAGGAGATAAAAGAAATTAATCAATCTATGCCAAATTATAAACACATTAAAAAAATTGTAGTTACAGATGAACCTATGATAAAAACAACAACACAGAAAATAAAAAGACATGAAGAAATGAAAAAAATATTAGAGGAAGAAAATGAGAATTAGAAGAAAAAAAGAAGCAAGACCAGAATTGGAAGCATGCAGTTTTTATATTGCAAAACCAGAGCAGTATAAAGGGAATTGGCAAAATTTATTTCAAAATCAAAATCCAATCTATTTGGAATTAGGATGTGGGAAAGGGTGGTTTGCAGCAGAATTTGGTGCGAACCATCCTAATATTAATTTACTTGCCATTGATATTAAAAGCGAAATATTATGGTATGCCATGAAAAAAATAGAAAAGGCCTATCAAGAAAAAGAGTTGCAGGTTAATAATTTATACATTATGCCACAAAACATAGAACAAATATTAAATATTTTCAATGAACAAGATAAAATAGAACGTATTTATATTAATTTTTGTAATCCATGGCCAAGACCAAGGCATAAAAAAAGAAGATTAACACATATAAGGCAATTAGAACAGTATAAAAATTTTCTAGTCCCTAACGCTCAGATACATTTTAAAACAGATGATGATGAATTATTTAAAGAGAGCATTCAATATTTTAAAAACTGTGGTTTTCAAATTGTAGAAGAAAATTGGGATTTGCCACTGCAACAAGAAAATATTCAAACAGAACATGAAAAAATGTTTCGAGAAAAAGGAATAAAAATAAAAAAATTAATTGCACAAAAAAAGGAATTCTAAAAAAGGCAAAAAATCATAAACTTTACTATGAAGATAAGGATGATACGTAAAAGAAATTTTATAATTTTATTATTAAGCTTTTTGATTATTATTACTAATTTATTTTTATGGGAAGAAGAAATTCTATCTGCCTTTAAAAAAGAAGAACCTCAATATCATATTTTAGTGGATGTTGAAGAGCCAAGGATGTATATATTAAAAGATGGTATCTGTATGGCAGAATATACTTGCTCTGGAGGCAAACCTTCTACTCCCTCTCCTATTGGTACATGGACAATTATTTCGAAAGATACATGGGGAGAAGGATTTGGAGGAAGATGGATGGGTTTTAATGTACCATGGGGAAATTTTGGTATTCATGGAACAACGGAAATGTATTCTGTAGGGTGGAATAGCTCACATGGTTGTATTAGAATGAATAATGATGAAGTAGCCGAAATTTATAAATATATCCCAATTGGAACAAAAGTAACAATTGTAGATGGGGTATATGGAGCATTTGGAAAAGGATTTCGCAATTTGAAATCTGGTATGTATGGTTCCGATGTGCTAGAAATTCAGAAAAGGTTAAAAGAACTTGGATTTTTTACTAGTAATCCTAATGGAAAATTTGGAGCAGAAACGGAAAAAGCAGTGCATGCTTATTGCAGGGCAAATAATTTATATATTAGAAAAACCATAGACATAGAGCTACAAAAACATATGGGATTTGAATTAATAGATTAATTTATGGAATTTTGTGAAAAAAAGCACAAAATATGCAGGAATTTTGTGATAAAATAAAATTAGGTGATATAAGATGGACTTATTTAAAAGAAAAAGCGTAGTTTACTTTAAATAGTAAAGAAATTTTCACAAAACAGACATATTGATGAAATATAATAACAAAGAAAAAAGGAACACCTAAACCGAAAGGAATGATAGTAAATATGAATAATATTACTATATTAGTAGTTGATGATGAATCTAGGATGAGGAAATTAATTAAAGACTTTTTAGCAGTAAAAGGATATAAAATTCTAGAAGCAGCAGATGGGGAAAAAGCCCTAGAAGTTTTTGAAACTGAGAAAGATAAAATTAGTTTAATTTTATTAGATGTTATGATGCCTAAATTAGATGGTTGGTCTGTTTTAAGACAAATTAGGCAAACGTCAAAGGTGCCTATAATTATGCTAACAGCACGAGGAGAGGAACAAGATGAGTTATTTGGTTTTGAACTAGGAGTGGACGAGTATATTTCTAAACCATTTAGTCCTAAAATACTAGTAGCAAGAGTAGAAGCAATTATAAATAGAGTTTATGGAAATACAAAAGAGATAAAAGACTATGGTGGGATTACCATTGATACAGAAGGAAGAACTGTAAAAGTAGAAGATAAAGTTGTAGAATTAAGTTTAAGAGAATATGAATTATTGAAATATTTAGTAGATAATGAAAATATTGCACTTTCTAGAGACAAAATTTTAAATAATGTTTGGAACTATGATTATTATGGAGATTCAAGAACAATTGATAGCCACATTAAAAAAATTAGACACAAATTAGGTAAAAAAGGAAAATATATAAAAACAATGAGAGGCGTAGGATATAAGTTTGAAGTTAAATAAAAAGGGGACGATGGTAAAGTGAAGGTAAAGTCTATTCGAATTAAATTATTTTTAACATTAGTGGCAGTAGTACTTACCATCGTTGCCTTTTTAATTATTGCCAACAACTTTATGTTAGAAACCTATTATTTATATTCAAAACAAAATACATTAATTGAAACATATCAGAAAATTAATTCATTTTATATAAATGGAATGGATGATGCTAGTATAGAATTAGAATTACAGAAAATAGCATTTAATAATGGATTTGACATTATCATCAAAACAGATACCAACACTAGTATCTTTACGTCAAATAAAGACTTTCTTTCTAATATGAATACAATAACAGAAATAGAAAGAATTTTTACGATTGGAACCCCATCAGATATAGATAAAAGTGTACAAATCAGAACAATTAAAGACAATCAAACAGGAATTAATTTTATTTTACTTTCTGCAACACTAGAAAATAATTATAACGTATATATTCGTATGCCAGTTTCCTCTATCCGTGAGAATGTAAGAATATTTAATCAATTCTTATATATCATTGGAGGAATTACCATTGTTATAGGAGGAATTGCTTTATCTATTATTACCCAAAAATTTACCAGACCAATTGTGGAATTAAATGACATTGCTAAAAGAATGGCAAGGCTAGACTTTAGTAAAAAATATCGTATTACTGATACTAATGATGAAATAAATGACTTAGGGAAAAGCATGAATACTGTTTCAGAAAAATTAGAAAAAACAATTATGGAGTTAAAAGAAAGCAATATTGAATTAGAAAAGGATATTGAAAGAAAGTCAAAAATAGATGAAATGAGAAAACAATTTATCTCAGATGTATCTCATGAATTAAAAACACCAATTGCGTTAATTCAAGGCTATGCAGAAGGACTAGTTGAAAATGTAAATTCAGATGAAGAATCTAAAAAAATGTATGCAGAAGTAATATTAGATGAAGCAAATAAAATGGATACACTTGTAAAACAGTTATTAGAATTAATGAAACTAGAATACGGAAACAGGCAATTTAATAATACGAAATTTGATATTTGTGAACTAATTCAAGAAGTTATTAAGAAAAGCAAAGTAATGTATGAAGAAAAAGGTATTGAAATTGTATTTAAGCCAAAAGAATCAGTTGAGGTTTATGCAGATGACTTTTACATAGAACAAGTTGTAACAAACTATTTTACAAATGCCATAAAACACACTATAGAAGTAGATGGAAAGAAACAAATTGTGATTCATATAGAAGAAAAAGATGAAAAAGTAAGAATTAGCATCTTTAATACAGGAAATAATATTGACAAAGAAGATATTGTAAGAATCTGGAATCGATTTTATAAAGTTGACTCCTCTAGAAATAGAGAAGATGGAGGAACAGGAATTGGTCTATCTCTAGTAAAAGCCATTATGAATAATTATGGAAATGACTTTGGAGCACTTAATAAAGAAAATGGTGTAGAATTCTATTTTGAATTAGACAAAGAAGAACCAAAATTAGAGAAAAAGGAATAGAAAAATAGACTACCAGAAGGAGCTTTTGTTTTTAAGTTTTCTTAAGAAAAACCTAAGACAAAAGCTCCTTCCTCTTTTTTGTTTTAAGTCTTGAAATTTTTGAAAAAATGTCGTAAAATAGTTATATTATAAAGTTTCACAAAAAGAAGGAAGTTGATAAAAATGAATGTATGGCATGATATTAGTTTGGACAGAATAAAAAAAGATAATTTTATTGCCGTTGTAGAAATTTCTAAAGGTGGAAAAAATAAGTATGAGTTAGATAAAGAAACAGGGATGCTAAGACTAGATAGAGTTCTTTATACTGCAACACATTATCCAGCAAACTATGGTTTTATTCCTAAAACTTATGCAGAAGATGATGACCCTCTAGATGTATTGGTTTTATGCCAAGAAAAAATCATTTCTCTAACATTAGTAGAATGTTACCCAATTGGTGTAATCCGCATGATTGATGGAGATGAACAAGACGAAAAGATTATAGCAGTAGCTAAAAAGGATCCTTTTTTAAATTGCTATACAGATGTTTCTGAATTACCAAGTCATATATCTGCAGAGATTAAACACTTTTTCGAAGTATATAAACAATTGGAAGAAAAACAAACTATGGTAGAAGAAATTTTAGGAAGAGAAGCGGCAGAAGACATTATTGAAAAATGTATAGAAAGTTATAAAGATAAATTTAGAGATTAAAAAATAAAAAAGAAAGGGGATAAAATAATGATAATAGAAAAAATGATATTTAATATTTTAGCCTTTTCTTTTTTTGTGTATATACTTTTAACTATGATACGAAAAAACGATACCAGCTATTTATCAATCTTATTAATTCAAACAATTGGAATCGCACTAAATTTTCTAGAAATCATTTTTAATATTTTTACAGGGCTAGCTAGTAAAATAATCATGTATTTTTTAGCAGTAATGTTGCCATTAGTTATTATATTAATTGAAAAAAGGAATATTCATTTTTTAGAATTCAGGAACTTAATATTTGCTAAAATATGTATTTTGTTTCGAAATAGAAAACAAGCTAAAATTCTTTTAAATCATGTAATTGAAAAATATGAAGACAGTTATTCATGCCATAAATTATTAGCACAAATATATGAAAAAGAAGGTGGCATGAGAAAAGCAATTGATGAATATGTAGCTGCAATTGACATTCGAAAAAATGACTATGATTCTTATTATAAAATAGGAGATTTATTACATCAATTAGGGAAAAAAGACGAAGCAACTACAATGTTAAATAATTTACTAAAAAATAAGCCGGAATATTATCGAGCGAGCCTGTTATTAGGAGAAATTCTATGTGAACAAGAAAAATTTAAAGAGGCCACCAATGTATACATGGAAGCATTAAAATATAGACCAAATGATTATGAGTTATATTATAGTTTGGGAATTGCCTATACAAGACTAAACGATTTCCAAAGTGCTAAATCTTGCTATGAAAAAGCGGCAGAAATTAATCATTTATTATATAACGCATATTATAGTTTAGGGCAAATTTCTTTACTATATCACGACATAGAAAAGGCAGAAGACTATTTTACAAAGAGTCTGTATGGACAGGGAATTGATGCTAAATCATATTTTCAATTGGCTAAAATTTGTTTGCTAAAAAATGACAAGGATAAAGCTGTTATTTTTATTAATAAAGCATTAGAGCTAGAACCTAATTTAATAGAAGAAGTTGAGAAAGAATCTATTTTTATTCCTATTAGAAGATTAATTATTTTACCAAATAGAGAAGAAGAAAGAGAACAGGAAAAAGAAATTTATAAAACTGAAATAGAAAAACAGGCAATTGAGCATTTAGAAAATACTTTTGAGATTGTGGAAGGCATGGGAATGGTAGATATTGAAATGCAAAAGAAAAAAGAAGAAAGATTAAAAGAAATTGAAAAAGAAATAGAAAAAGAAATAATAGACACAAACCTAGAATAAAATAGGAAAAGATACTAGGAAAAGTGTCTTTGTTTTGTTAAAAATACTTAATTATCGATAGTGTAATGTGATTTATGAAAAAATGTAGGGGAGATTTTAATCGCCTGTTCTTCGAAGAAATTACTTCAAACAAAGAAATTAAAGGGAGGAGCTTATGACAATTATACAAGCTATTATTTTGGGAATTGTACAAGGATTAACAGAACTATTACCAGTATCTAGTTCTGCTCATTTGTATTTAATTCCGTGGGCATTTGGATGGCTAAATTCGGAAGGATTTCAAGCAGCATTTGATGGATTTGATGTTGCTTTACATGCAGGTACATTATTGGCAATTGCTATTTTCTTTTTTAAAGATTGGATTGGACTTATTAAAGGTGGTTGGAATCAAGTCGTAAAAAAAGAGAAAAGCTTTGAAGGCAAAATGTTTTGGTACATAGTTCTTGCAACAATACCAGGGGGGATAATAGGTTTTATTTTAGACACATACGCAGAAGATTATTTAAAACAACCACTTATTATAGCAATTGCACTTATTATTATGGGAGTCATTTTATATTTTGTAGATAAAAAAGCACCGAATGAAACAGAATATAAAGATATGTCTTTAAAACAAACATTTTTTATTGGATTATCACAAAGTTTAGCTTTTATTCCAGGTGTGTCTCGTTCAGGAGTAACAATGACAACTGCAAGATTACTAGGAGTAAAAAGAGAAAGTGCCGCCAAATATTCTTTCCTATTATCATCTCCCATTGTATTAGCAGCAACTGTATATAAATTTAAAGATTTCTTAGACCCAGTTTATAGAGAAACTTTTATACATTCTGGAATGTTATTACCATTTATCTTAGGAATATTAGCAAGTTTTATTGTAGGAATTATTGTGATAAAATTTTTACTAAATTATTTAAAGAAAAGTGATTTTAAGATTTTTACTATTTATAGAATTATAATAGGAATAGCAGTAATTGTGTTCTTCTTCATTAAGTAATTATCACCAAAACCTACTTTAGCACATATAATATAATAACCTAGTGTTAAAGTAGGAGGTGTTAACTATGGAACCACAAGTATGTATTAGATGTGAAAGAAAAGAAAAAAAGTGTTGTATTGATATCATAATATTTCTAATATCTATTCTACTAGCTTTTGCAATAGGTTTATTAATAGGTACTCTAACAGGATTAGTTAGTTTTCTAGGATTAGGAACCATCATTATACTTCTCGTTATTCTAACACTATTGCTTATTTTAAGAATTATTATGAAAATATGTTGCACTAAAAGCTGTTAATAAAATATTTAAATAATAGGCTGAGATTTAAAATCTCAGCCTTTATAAGATTATTGATAAAAACAATTTATCGATAAACGATAAAAACACATTGACAAAAAAGAAGAAAAGATATAAAATATGGCAAATAGGAGGTGGGTTATTTGGAAGAAAAAAGTTTTTCCAAGACACTAATAATAGGGGGAATAATTGTAAGTATATTGCATTCTATATTTTTCTGGAGGCAAGCAGAAGGAATTTCCGCACCAATTTTTGCTATTATATTTTTAATTTATTTGATTTGCTGTATAAAGCAGAAAAAAATAAAAGCAAATCATGGTGCATACATGCTAGCAGTGCCAATTTTGCTTTTAAGTGCAACATATTTTATTTATAATAATGCAACATTTCGTTTTTTGAATTTTTGGGCAATTATAGGTTTAGTTGTTATCATGTCTATTTTGTTAATTACCAAAGAAACGAATCATCTTTTTGTAAAAATATTAAGAAGTATTTTTAAACCAATAGAATATATAGGAGAAGTCTTTAAAAATATTGGAAATATCATTCATAAAAAAGAAGAAAAAAAACCAAAAACACAAAAAGCTAAAATAATAAAAGCAATATTTATTTCATTACCAATTGCTATAATTGTAATATTCTTATTGATGGCAGCAGATGAAACTTTTGCTGAATTTTTTCAACAAATTATGCAAAAAATAATAGACTTATTCAATATTCAAAGTATAAGTGAATTAGTAGTTAGGGCATTTCTTGCATTTATTATATTTTTATATTTTACAAGTTTTATATTAAACATGTTAAGCAATAAAACAGCAGAAATAATAGAAAAAGAAAATCAAAAACCAAGCAGTATTCATATAGAAGAAACAACAATTCAAGTATTACTAACAATTTTAAATGGAATTTATCTTCTATTTAGTTTAGTACAATTAGTAAATATTTTTACAGAAATTGGAGTACCAAGAGAATTGGGAAACTATGCTATTATCGCAAGACAAGGATTTTTCCAACTAATGTTAGTTACATTAATTAATCTAGCGGCTATTTATTTTTCATGTAAAAATACAAAAAGCACAAATAGCACTTACACAAAAGCTATGAGTCAAATTATGTTGCTTTTTAATATTTTCTTTATTTTCATAGCAGCATATAAAATGTTCTTGTATGAACAGGAATTTGGATATACATATTCTAGGTTATTGGTATACTTTATTTTAGCAACAGAACTTTTATTTATTATACCTTGTAGTTTTTATATTTATAATAAAAAAGTACCAATCTTTAAAATAGGATTAGGAATTGTAACTACGATGTATGTGATACTTAATTTTGCAAATATAGATGCCATTATTGCCAAAAGAAATATAGATCGATATATTGAAACAGGAAAGATTGATTTTGCATACTTAGAGGATCATGTGGGAACAGATGCAAAAGAGCAAATGGAAAGATTATTAACAGAAAAGCCAAAAACACAAGAATATGAAGAAATAAATAGAAAATTAGAAAGATATTTTAGAAGAATAAATACAAAATTAAAAAAGGAAAGACAAAGTATTTTCTCTTTCAATTTATCAAAAAACAGATTTCATATTGACATAGATTCTCTAAAAGAATACAATAATGATGATTTATTGATATAAAAGGAGAAAACAATGGCTGAAATATTGAATGGAAAAGAATTAGCGAAAAAAATAAGAACAAATTTAAAAGTAGAAGTAGAAGAATTAAAAAAGCAAAAAAAATATCCTAAACTTGCTGTAATCATGGTGGGAAATGATCAAGCTTCTAGTATTTATGTAAAAAATAAAAGTAAAGCATGTGATGAAATAGGAATAGATTTTGAAGAATATTTATTACCAGAAGAAACCACGATGCAAGAGCTATTATCATTAATTACAAAATTAAACGAAGAAAAAGAAATAAAAGGAATTTTACTACAAAGTCCTATCCCAGCACATTTAGACATACAAAAGGCATTTGAAACAATAAATCCTAAAAAAGATGTGGATGGATTTCATCCTATTAGTGTAGGACAAGCATGTATTGGACAAGACACTTTCATACCTTGTACACCACTTGGAATTGTAAGATTACTAGAAGAATATAAAATTCCTATCGAAGGAAAAAATGTGGTAATTCTAGGAAGAAGCAATATTGTAGGGAAACCATTAATGCAATGTATGCTAAAGAAAAATGCAACTGTTACCATTTGCCATTCAAAAACAAGAAATATACAAGAAATAACAAAACAAGCAGATATTTTAATTGTTGCTATTGGAAAACCTAAATTTATTACAGAGGAAATGGTAAAAGAAAATGCAGTTGTAATAGATGTGGGAATGAATCGATTAGAAAATGGGAAATTATGTGGTGATATTGACTTTGAAGGCGTTGAGAAAAAAGTAAGTTATATTACACCTGTGCCAGGTGGAGTAGGACCAATGACAATTGCCATGTTAATGCAAAATGTAGTAAAAGCAACTAAAATGGAATAGAAAATATGGGGGCTAAATAGGAGGTATTGATGGAATACTGGATTTGGCTCTCTATTATTGAGAAAAAGAATTATACTATAACAAGGCGATTACTTGATATATATAAAACTCCAGAAGAAATTTCGAAATTATCTAAAAAAGAGCTAGAACAATTAGAAGTAGAAGAACAAATGATACAAGAAATGACAAATCCGAATTATCGAAGAATAGTAAAAGCATATATGCTTTATATGAAAGAAAAGAATATACAAATTCTTACTATAAAAGATGAAGATTATCCGTATTTGTTAAAACAAATTTATGATCCACCAAGTGTTATTTATATAATGGGAAATAAAAAAATATTATCTCAAAATGGAATTGCTATTGTTGGTAGTAGAAATTGTAGTTTATATGGTCAGAAAATAGCAAAATATTTGTCATATCAATTGGCTAAAAAAGGTATACATATCATAAGTGGACTAGCAAGAGGAATTGATACATTCTCCCATATAGGAACTTTACAGGCAAGGGGGAAAACGATTGCAGTATTAGGTTCTGGTTTAGATGTTATTTATCCACCTGAAAATGAAAAATTAGCAGAAAAAATAGTAGAAAGTGGAGGATGTCTTGTTTCTGAATATATTGTAGGAACAAAACCATTGGGAGAACATTTCCCTGCAAGGAATAGAATTATAAGTGGACTGGCTTCAGGAGTGGTAGTGGTAGAAGCTTCAGAAAAAAGTGGTAGTTTGATAACAGTTGACTTTGCTCTAGAACAAGGAAAAAATGTATATGCTGTTCCTGGCAACATAAATAGTCCAAATTCTCTTGGAACAAATTCTTTAATAAAGCAAGGAGCCAAAATAGTAACAAATGTAGAAGATATTTTAGAGGATTTATGAAAATTTTCTTAAAATGCTTTTCATTTCAAAAAAACTATTATATAATATGTAAAATTGTGAGGATTCTCATTTTTAAACAAAAATGAGAATGATAAAAAATATTAATTATACTAAAGGTGGAAGATATTTTAGCCAAGGAGGTAATATATGGCTGGAAAAAGTAAAAAGAAAACTACGAAAACAAATGATAAAACAAAGGTATATAAAACAAATACTACTAACAACAAGAAAGAGAAAAAAGAAAAGAAAAAGAAGAAACATCCTAAATTAAGGCTTGCAATTAAAATTATTTTTATATTGGCATTTTTGGTAATTTTAATTGGTGGAGGAATTTTAGCAGGCTTTATTTTTGGTGCCTTTGGAGACGAATTTAAAATTTCAAAAGAACAATTATTAATTACAACTTCAAATTCAGAAGTTTATGATATAAATGGAAATCTGCTTACGAATTTAAGCGGCTTAGAAAATAGAAAAATTATTACACTAGATGATATGGCACCATATTTACCAGTGGCTTTTGTTTCTATAGAAGATGAGAGATTTTATAGTCATCATGGAGTAGACTGGAAAAGAACGATTGGAGCAACTCTTCAATATTTATTTGGAAACTCTACATATGGTGGAAGTACTATTACACAACAATTAGTAAAAAATTTAACAAAAGAAGATGAACAAGCTTGGCAAAGAAAAGTAAAAGAAATATCTAGAGCATTAGAAGTAGAAAGGCTAATTTCAAAAGACCAAGTTTTAGAATTGTATTTAAATACTATATTTATGGGAGACCAAGCATTTGGAGTAGAAGTTGCTGCTAATTATTACTTTAATAAAACAGCAAAAGAATTGACATTGGAGGAATGTGCATTTTTAGCTGGAATTAACCATTCTCCAAACTGGTATGACCCATTTCATAAAAGTACCAGTGAAACAGACGAAGAAGATAATGAAAGAATAAAAAATAGAACTATAACAGTTTTAGATAAAATGCAAGAATTAGGGAAAATTGGATCACAGGAAGAATATGATACAGCAGTAAATAAAGTAAATGAAGGATTACCTTTCTCAGAAGGAAATATATCATCTGTTGTATTTTCTTACCATACAGATGCAGCTATTGAACAAATTTTACAACAATTAATGGATGAAAATCCTGAGTGGAGTAGAGAAATGGCTAAATTAGAATTGTATGGTGGAAATTACAAAATCTATACAACACAAGATACTGGAATTCAGGACATTCTAGAAGAAGAAGTAAAGAAAGATAAATATATTATTGAAGGAAGAATTAAAGATGAAGAAACAGGAGAATATGAGAATTCTCAAACAGCTATGGTAATTCTAGACCATAAAACAGGTTATGTAGTTGGCTGTGTTGGTGGTACAGGAGAAAAAACAGATGCTTTCGGGTTAAATAGAGCAACACAATTACCAAGACAACCAGGTTCTTCTATAAAACCAATTGCTGTTGTGGCACCTGGAATAGAAAAAGGGGTTATTACAGCAGGAAGTGTATATGATGATGTAAGAACTTACTGGGGAAATTGGGGACCAGCTAATTACTATAATGGATTTAAAGGATTATCTACACTAAGATCAGCTATTGAAATTTCACAAAATGTGGTATTTGTAAAAATGATGGCAGATATTGGATTAGAAAATTCTATTGAATTTTTACGACAAATGGGAGTAACGACTTTATCTGATGACGAAGAAGGT
The DNA here is from genome assembly GCA_944390965.1 of uncultured Clostridia bacterium. Lineage (GTDB taxonomy): Bacteria > Bacillota > Clostridia > TANB77 > CAG-508 > CALXRW01. Next base: position 48,452 of record CALXRW010000001.1, on the reverse strand, counting down.
CTAGCCTTGGCACTAGGAGGAGCAGCATATGGAATTTCTGCATTAGAAATGGCAGGTGCTTATGGAACAATTGCAAATGATGGTGTATATATTACGCCAACATTCTATACAAAAGTAACAGATGAAGAAGGAAATGTAGTATTAGAACCAGAACAAGAAACTAGAAGAGTTATGTCAGAAGCAGCAAGCTATGTAACAAAAACTTTAGTAATGCAACCGGTTGTTGGTTCTGCAGGAACAGCTTCTTATTGTGGTATTTCTGGAATGGATGTTGCTGCTAAAACGGGAACAACGGATAATAGCTCAGATAGATGGCTTTGCGGATTTACACCATACTATACTGCAACATGTTGGTTTGGATATGATAATCAAAAAGAAAGAGTTAGATATAGTGGTTCAAATCCTGCAGGAAGTATATGGGATTCTGTTATGACACAAGTACACAGCAATTTGGAAGGAAAGAGATTTGAAAAACCATCAGGAATTACTTATGCAACTATTTGTAAAGATTCTGGATTATTAGCAACAGACACTTGTAGAGAAGACCCTAGAGGAGATAGAACTTATACAGAAGTATATGTTGCAGGAACAAGTCCATCTAAAATGTGTGACTGTCATGTAAAGGTAAAAATCTGTAATGATACTAATAAAGTAGCAACTGAATTTTGCAACAATTTTACAGAAAAAGTATTTATCACAAGAGTAAATTCTGATATTGATACAGCATGGCATGAGGCAGCAGATGCAGAGTATATGTTACCAACAGAAATTTGCGATGTCCATACAAAACCAGAAGAAAAACCACCAGAAGAAAAAGATCCAATTAATGATATTATTAACAATATTATTAATGGCTCAGGAGATGGTAACGATGGCGATGAAGATGATGAAGATGACGAGAACAAAAATACTGGAAATACAACAGGAAATACTCCAATTGATAATACTAACACAAATATAGACAATACAGTATAATGGAAATGATAGGGCGATTTTCATCGCCCGCTCTTTGGAGAAATACTTAAAAATGAATTCAAAGGAAGGAAAAAAATGATTACATTTGTCAATGAAAATAATCAAGCAAAATATGAAGATTTTTTAAAAAAGCATGTAAGATGTAATTTCCAACAATCTACTTTGTGGGCAAAGGTAAAAGAAAATTGGAAAAATGAAATTGTATTAGTAGAAAACGAAAAAGAAGAAATTATAGCTTCTCTTAGCATTTTGATTAGAAAAATCCCAATTTTTGGGAACCTACTCTATTCTCCAAGAGGACCAGTATGTGATATACATGATGAAAAAGTATTAGAAGAATTAACGCAAGGTATTAAACAAATAGCTAAGAAATATAAAGCATTTGTTATCAAAATAGAGCCAGATATCAAAAGTGATGACAAAACATTTAGAAAAATTGTTGAGAAACTTGGATATAAAATAAAAGATGATGCTAAAAACTTTAATGAAGAAATTCAACCACGCTATGTTTTTAGGCTAGATATTAAAGGAAAAACAGAAGAAGACATTTTAAAGAATTTTCATCAAAAAACGAGATATAATCTTCGTTTAGCACAAAAAAAAGGTGTTATAATTAAAGAGGGAACAAAAGAGGATTTAAAAGATTTTCACAAGATTATGGTAGAAACGGGAGAAAGAGATAAATTTATTATTAGACCTTTAGCCTATTTTGAAAAAATGTATGACTGTTTAGCACCAGAACATATGCAATTATTGATGGCATATCACGAAAATACACCAATTGCAGGTATTATTCTTATTATGTATGGAAATAAAACATGGTATTTATATGGTGCAAGTAGTAATCAATACCGAAATATTATGCCAAATTATTTATTACAATGGAATGGAATTCAAAGAGCAATAAAGGATAAAAAAGATATCTATGATTTTAGAGGAGTGTCTGGAGTGGTAGATGAAAGCCATCCACAATATGGATTGTATCGCTTTAAAAAAGGGTTTGGAGCAGAATTTACAGAATTTATTGGAGAACTCTATATTCCTTTTAAACCAGCTGTTTATTGGTTATACAAAATTGCAGAAAAATTGTACAAAAAAATAATTGTTAGATAAAAAGGAAAATATAAATGAAAACATTACTTATTTCAAAAAAAGATTTGTCATATAATATCGAAAAAATAAAACAAATGGCTCGTAGAAATGGACCAGATGACAATGGAAATATGGTAAAAATAATAGCAGTAGTAAAAGGAAATGCCTATGGATTAGGTTTGATTGAATTTACTCAAACTTTAATACAGCATGGCATTGACTTTTTTGCAGTAGCAAGCCCAGAAGAAGCAATTGAACTAAGAAAAGCTGGAATTGAAAAAGAAATTTTACTATTATCTCCAGTTTGTATAGAAACAGAAATTGAAATGTTATTAGAAAATAATATTATTCTTACAATCGGTTCAAAAGAATCTGCTACGATGTTAGAAAAAGTAGTAGAAAAGAAGAAAATACAACCAAAAGTACACTTAAAAATTGATACAGGTTTTGGAAGGTATGGATTTTTATATAACAAACCGGAAGAAATATTAAAAACATTAAAAGAGTGTCCACACTTAGAAATACATGGAATGTTTTCACATTTTTCTGAAAGTTTTAGTAAAAATAAAAAATGGACAGAAGAACAGTTTAATCGATTTTTGTCTGTTGTAGAAGTATTAAAATTAAACGAAATTTCTTATGGTATGTTGCATATATCAAATTCTTCTGCTTTTTTAAGATATCCAACTATGGATTTAAATGCAGTAAGAATTGGGTCTGCTTTTACAGGGAGAACAATTGGAGGAAATTTTGGATTTAAAAAAATAGGAACATTAAAAACAAACATTGCAGAAATAAAAATACTTCCTAAAGGGTATAATATAGGATATGGAAATACTTATCAAACAAAAAAAGAAACGAAAATTGCAGTTTTACCAATTGGGCATAGTGATGGATTTGGTATTGATGGAACAGAACAAAAATTTAAAATGATTTCAAAAATAAAAGCAGGAATAAAAAATGTTATTAAAAATCAAAATACGAAGGTAGAAATGAATGGAAAGATGTATTCTGTATTAGGACAAATTGGTATGTACCATACCGTAATTGATATTACAGGAAATGAAAATTTAAAAGTGGGACAAGAAGTCGAGTTAGAAGTAAGAACAGTTTATATTGATAACAGGATTAAAAGACAATACCAATAATGCTAATGAAAGGAATGATAGCAAATATGGAAGAACGAAAAGTTGGCTTTTTTAAAAGAATGTTTAGGTCTATAAAAGACTTTGACGAATATAAAGAATATGCGATAGAAAAGACAGGAACTAGTATAAAATATTTTCTAAAATTAATGATAGTATTTTCTCTTATCATTAGCATTGCTATGGCAATTCGATTTTATTTATGGATGAATGATGGAGCAGATTATATAAGAAATAATCTAGCCAATTTTGAATTAAAAGATGGAAAATTATCTGTAGAACAAGAAGAACCGATTATAATTGAAAATGAAAATTCACCATTTAATATCATATTAATTGATACAAGAGAAAGAAGTGAAGAAGAAAAAAATGAACAAATAGAAAAAGTAAAATCTTATACATCAGGAATACTATTAACAGAAGATCAAATTATGTTGAAAATGCCTTTTGAAGAACAAGGACAAACAGAAAGTTGGTATTCTTATGAAGCATTAGGAACTGGTGACATGACAAAAGAAACTTTATTGGCAAATGCAACAACACAAAATATTATTTATATGTCTTTAGTTTTCTACTTAGGAACTGTAGTGTATCTTTTTATTATGTATGCGATACTAGCATTATTAGATGTTATTCTATTAGCGATACTAGGATTTATCGTATCTAGAATTCTTCGCATTCCACTACGATTTGCTCCTACATGGAATATAGCAGTTTATGCTTTAACATTACCAATTTTATTAAATGCTTTATATATATTTGTTAATGTCCTATTTGGAATAGAAATAAAATACTTTGGTGTAATGTATAATGCTATTTCATATATTTATATGATAACAGCAATACTTCTAATAAAATCAGATATTATAAAAAGAAATATGGAAGTAAGTGCTCTTGTGCAAGAACAGGAAAAAGTAAAACAAGAACTTGAGAAACAAAGAGAGGAAGAAGAGAAGAGAAAACAAGAGGAAGAAAAAGAGAAACAAAAGGAAAAAGAGAAAAAAGAAGAAAAGGGAGATTCGCCAGAGGGATCAAAGGCGTAAAACACAACATGTGAAAAATAGTATAAAATAAGTTATGAAAAAATGTAGGGGCGATTTTAATCGCCCGTTCTTCAAAGAAATTGCTTAAAGCAATATGAAAGGATGAGAAAATGTTATGAAAGAAAAAAGAAAAGACAAAGACAAGAAAAGAGGAAAGTTATATTCTATTATTTTTACTATTGTGTTTCTTGTTATTGTGGGAGCAATTATTGGGGTATATATATGGCAAAATAATAAACAAACAGAAGAAAATGAAGACGAAATTGCCTATACAGATTTAATTCAAAAAATTAGTAATGGCGAAGTTGAAAAAATTGAGATGACAGTAGGTTCTACATCAATTAAAGTAAAACTAAGAGATATAGAAGAAGAAAAAAATGCTAGTGTACCAAATACGCAAGCATTTATTGAGTTAATTCAAGAAGAAGTAAAAAATAATAATCAATTTGAATTAAAACAAAACAAGCAAAATCCATTACTTACAGTGGGAAGTACTTTCTTTTCTGTATTGCCAACACTTTTAATTGTAGCTTTATTTATATTAATTTTTAAAATGCAAGGATTAGGAGATAAAGGCAAAATATACGGAGGAGAAGAAGACAATGATACTGGAGTTACTTTTAAAGATGTAGCAGGATTAGATGAGGAAAAGAACGAATTAATTGAAATTGTAGATTTCTTAAAATCACCAGAAAAGTTTCATGAAATTGGAGCAAAAATTCCAAAAGGAATTTTATTATGTGGAAAACCTGGAACAGGTAAGACATTAATTGCTAAAGCTATTGCAGGAGAAGCAGGAGTTCCATTTATTACTATGAGTGGTTCTGAATTTATTGAAATGTTTGCAGGATTAGGGGCATCACGTGTTAGAAAATTATTTGAAAAGGCAAAAAAAATATCACCATGCATTGTATTTATAGATGAGATTGATGCCATAGGTTCTAGAAGGACAAGTGGCTCTGGTGGAGAAAGTGAAAATAACCAAACATTAAATCAACTATTAGTGGAAATGGATGGTTTTGAAACAGATGAAACAGTTATTGTATTGGCAGCAACCAATAGACCAGAAATGCTAGATAAAGCACTTTTAAGACCAGGAAGATTCGATAGGAGAATTACAATTGCTGCTCCAGATTTACATGGAAGAGAAGAAATTCTAAAAATCCATAGTCAAAACAAAAAATTTGAAAAAGACATTGACTTAAAAGAAATTGCAGGAGATACAGCAGGATTTACAGGAGCAGAGCTTGCAAATGTATTAAATGAAGCTGCTATTATTGCTGCAAGAAGTCATAAGAAGAAAATTAGCAGAGAGAATATAGAAGAAGCAGTAAAAAAAGTTACAGTAGGATTAGAAAAACATAGTAGAGTTATATCAGAAAAAGATAAAAAATTAACAGCATATCACGAGGCAGGACATGCGATTGTAAGCAAATTCTTGCCTACACAACAAGATGTAAAAGAAGTATCTATTATTCCAAGAGGCGTTGCTGGTGGTTATACTATGTATAAAACCAATGAAGATAAATATTATATATCTAAAACAGAAATGGAAGAAAAATTAATTGCTTTATTAGGAGGAAGAGCTGCAGAAAAATTAGCATTAGATGATATTTCTACAGGAGCAAGCAATGATATTGAAGTTGCTACACAAATTGCAAGAGATATGGTAACTGTATATGGAATGAGTGATAAGATAGGACCAATTTCTTTAAAAACAGATGAGCCATATGAAATGCAACCATTTGGAGACCATATAGGAGATAGTATAGGAGAAGAAGTAAAGAAATTAATTGACACAGCATATTATCAAGCACAACAAATCCTTTCTCAACATATGGATAAACTAGATGCAGTGGCAAATACCTTACTTGAAAAAGAAATCATATCAGCAGAAGAATTCCAAAGGTTTTTTGAATAGAATATTACTGCTAACAGACAGAGGAATCAGCAATGACATTAAGTTAGGAAAACAGAAAATCAACCATATATACCTATATTTTAGTCGCAAAACTCTCAAGGTTCAAGGAGTAATCCGTAAGCAGCAGGCTGTTCGAGCTTTTGCTTTAAAATATAGGTATATATGATTGAAATTGAAACAGAGAAAATCATTCAATTAACTTAATGTCATTGCTGTAGAATTATTTAAATTTTCACTTTCTGACTTCTATTATCAATTCATTTAAATAAGACAATATTCCACTATCTTGTTCAAAACTAAATTTTACTTTATAGGCTTTTAATTCTTGTGTTTTTTTCCCAAATCTTTTATTCATTTCATAATCTCCATATTTTCCATCACCAATAATGGGATGACCAATATGTGCTAAATGTGCACGAATTTGATGTGTTCTACCTGTAATTAATTCCACTTCTAATAAAGAAGAATCTTTAAATTTTTCCAAGATTTTATATTTTGTAGTAATAGGTAGATATCCTTTTTTTGGTATATCTGAAATATAAACGAGACTCTTTTTTTGATCTTTAAATAAAAAAGCATGTAAAGTAGCAGAAGAAGGAGCCGGAATGCCAACTACTTTTGCTAAATAATATTTTTTAATTTCTCTATTCTTAAATTTTTCTAATAATATTTTGTGAGATTCTTCATTTTTAGCAAATACAACAAGCCCTTCTGTATTTCGATCCAATCTGTGACAAGGGAAAATAATAGGATATTTTTCTTCTAATAAAGTAGTCAAACTATTTTCCCCAGTTACTTCAATACCACTATTCTTATCTACAACCAAGATATTCTCGTCTTCATAAACTTTTATAAAACAAGAAGGAAATAAAAGAGAATCAGGTATGTAACAAATGACCTCGTCTTTCTCAAATAAAGTTATATCTTCTTTTATCCTTTTCCCATTTACAACAAAATCTTTTTTTCGTAAGGCTTTAAAAAAAGAATTTCTAGAAAGATTAGGAAAAGCGCTAAACATATATTCACTTAAAAGTTTCTGATTATACTTTTCTTCAACAATTAATTTTTTCATAAATCTATTATAGACTAAATAAAAAGATTTGACAATATCTTAGAATTTATTTGCATTTTTTCCTCATCTATGTTATGATATATATCGTTATATTTATAAAACTTCGGGAGGCATATATGGATATTGTAAGAATCGTATTAATTGTGGTATTTATAATTGTTTCACTAATTTTAATTGTATTAACAATGATGCAATCTAAAGATGATGCAGGAGCATCAAGTACAATTACAGGTGGTGCAGGAAACTTTTATGAAAAAAATAAAGGAAAAACCAAAGAGGGAAAATTAAAGAAATGGACAATTATACTAGGAATTATTTTTGTTCTATTATGTATTGCCCTAGGAATCTTATATGGAATATAGAAGGATAATTTGAACACAAAAATTAAAATGAAGAATATTTCAATATAAGGAATTTGAAACGATCCAGAAAAATAATAAAAGGGAGAAGAGAATGAACAGAAGCGGAAAACGTTGGGAGAGTAACACACACACACACACACACACACAATATAATTTAATAAAGAAAAAAAATAATCGGAACTATCCATTTCGAGTATTATTGTTATGCTCGAAATGGGTAGTTTTTTTGTGCAATTAATGAATAATGAAAAATGAATAGTGAAGAATGAATAATTTGTGGTATTGTTCAACATTTTGGGTCGGTCAAGACCGACCCCTACAAAAAATTATTAATTATTTATTATTCACTATTCATTAGAAACATATGTAGGGTGTCGCCACCCACGGCGACCCGTTCTTCGAAGAATTTGCTAAAACGTAGGGGCGATTTTAATCGCCCGTGCTACAAAGGAATTGCTTAAAATGTAGGGGTTCGTCTTGACGAACCCAGAAAAAACGGAGGAAAAAGAAAAGATGAGAAAACAAAGAAGAGAAGAAAATGGAATTACATTAGTTGCCTTAGTAGTAACTATAATTGTGCTAATTATATTAGCAGGAGTTACATTAAATATCGTACTAGACAATGATGGAATTATCAACAAAGCAAAACAAGCAGCAGATGACTACAAAAATGCCCAAAGAGAAGAACAAGAAATGTTAGGAGAAATAGAAGGATATATAGAATATGCAGGGAAAACAGTCCAAATTCCAGAAGGATATACAAAATCACAAATCACAACAGAAGATGAGGTTGCAGAAGGATTGGTAATATATGAAATACCAGAAGGAGCAACTGTAAACTGGACAGAGGAAGTAGATGAAAATGGGAAGAATCAAAGTACTATTACAATAGGAGAAAGTACCACAAACTTACAAGAGACAGTAAACCAATATGTATGGATACCAGTAGAAGATATTAATAGTATGGTAATGTGTAAAAGCAATACAGGAGATAGCATATGTAATTTAGTGTTAGAAGAAAACACATTAAAATGTACAACACACCCAGACACAGCAACAGATTTCGTAGGAAGACTGTATATAGGTGTAGAAACTGAAAAGATGGAAGGAGATAATAGAATCCTTTCTTATAAAATGGATTTTTCCCAAAGAAATCAAATATATAATGAAGAAGACGGAATTGGAGAGCCTGCAATAGTAACTGGAAATGGTATGCAATTTGACGGGGTTAGTAGTAACTTAGAAGTAGCAGGACTAGTAGCAGGGAGTAAAGCTGATGTCTTTTTTGCACAATTGAAGGATGATTTTAAAGAAATGGTAACGAGTGTTGCAAAAAATAAGGGATTCTATATTAGTAGATATGAAGTAGGAGCAAATGGCAATAGTAAAAAGGGGCAAATGGTATTAACTATGGCAGATACTGATGGAACTAATTATTTGGGTGCCAATATGTGGTATGGATTATATCGTACATTAAGAGACTTAGATGCTCATAAACAAATGATATGGGGATGTCAATATGATCAAGTTGTTAAATTCATAGGAGAGGAAGCACAAGTAGGACATAGTGATAGGAATCTAACAGCAACTCATGCATTATCAGGACAGAATCTAATGGATAAAATAAAAAATATATATGACTTAGAGGGAAATCTTAGGGAACAAACGATAGAAGCAGAAACTAATACATCCCGTGTTTTTCGTGGTGGTCTTTATAGTGGTGTAAGCAATGGAAATTTTAATCCAGTCAGTCATAGAATAAAACGGAAATCCTACTAATTTATTTAGTACAATTGCAACTCGATCAATACTTTATTTATAATATAAATAATAATGATGTTTTTAGTATTATTAGAAAATGTCTAAATGGTTAATAGACAATGGAGCTTTTGTTTCAACAAAAATGGAAGATAAATTTTTGAAATTCCTTATTTTTGCTAAGACAAAAGCTCTGTCTGTTTGTTAAGTGATTAGCCAGAATAAACTTGGACAAATAAGTGCAATAATTGCTAAAATAAAAATGATAATAGCACCACTTTTGTTTTGGTTTTGAGTTAATTCATATTTTGCATAACTTACAGTACGAATAAAAACAAAAATGGATAAAACAAATATTAAAATTAGCATAATTTAACACCTCTTTAAGTTTTTAATAAAATCAAACCAGATTCAACAGTAGTTTCTACTTGGCATTCAAAAAAGGAATTTCTATAGTTTTCTAACCAGTTTACTTTATTAATATCATCAATGAATAAATAATCTTTTCTAATATTTTCCCCAAATCCAACAATATCTGAGTTGAAACTTTTAGCAGTTTTATATAAGAAAGCAGAAACTTGTTCTTGAAAATACTGGTTAATATATTGCTCTAAAGAGTAAAAACTATCTGTGGTTGAAAAATCAGAATCAATATTGGCAGAAAGAATGTTAGCTCTTAAACTTATATTTGTTGAAATAAAAGGAGAACCATTCACTATATCTACTTCATTTTTGGTTTTCCTTTCTTGGCTAATATATAATGTAACCTGAGAATTTTCTTTGAGTGGATTTACAATGGAAATAGTGGCATGATGAAATTTATTGCTACATAAAAGGTAACATACTGTTTCAATACCATTTAATTCTCCTACTAACTTATCATCATAAAATACAGCGGTTCCCATATTTTCAACTTCCAGTTTAGCGGTAATCGGCGTTTCACCAGCTTTATAAGAACTATCTAAATCAATATCAGGCGTATTAGAATGTGTGGCATGTGTTGTATCAAAATTAACACCTACTAATGTTGCAGTTGCTTGTACAAAGCTTCCTTTATAATCTGAAAAAAAGTCAAACAAATTTAAATCTTCTGCATAACCTGTATTGCGGTTTGTTGTGCGAATGGCATCATAGTACCTTGCAGTATGAGTTTCAAGAACGGGTTTTGATTTATTTAAGAATTCTTCAGCTGTTGTTCTACTAACTAAAACATTACAAGTTGGCCTAATATCTACATTGTTTAAAATAGAGTAAAGATGTTCAGAGATTCCTTCATATGCTAAAGTTTCAGAGAAAACAACAACCTTGCAGTGGGAAAGATTTACCACTTTAGTAATATAACTGTTTATTAAGTTAATTCCAGAATCAAATGATGAACATTCTACACTTATTGTGGTAGAATCAGAGGATTGGGAAGTCGATTCATCACTAGAAGAATTACTAGGAAGAGCAAATTGTAAGGTGAGTTTTAATGCATTTGATGTTCCTTTGTCAAATCCTATTGCAATAACATAGGAAAAAGAATCTAGCCCTCTAATTTCTGCACAACCAGAAAGAGAAAAGGTACAAAATACAATAAAAATAATAAATATTGCTAATTTTCTTTTCATGTAGAACCTCCCGTATTTTTCTTTCTTTTATCATTTTTTAGTTTTTTCATATAAGCAAGAAATAAAATAATACCACTAAATAAAAACACCAAAAAAATAGTTGTATACTTAAAAATTTCCCTTTGAAAAAATTTAATTTGCGTGATATTTCTTATTAAAAGAGTAATGGAGTAAAAAATAGTACAAAAGCAATAAGACATAGCACTCCTATTTTTTATGTTGGTTAATTTTTGAAAAATACGTAAAATAAGATAAAGAGTAATAGATAAATAAGCAAGCAAAGATAGAAACCAGAAAAATACAATTAAGGCTTCAGTACTTTGTAAAAAGGTGCCATATTCTGCTAACCTTGTAATTAAAAATATTGATAATAATTCATCAGAAGATAAAATAAAAGGGAAGGATAGCAAAAGAGTAATAACACTAATGAATAGACATATGCTAGTTAGAATAGTGGAAATAACAGCTATTTTTTTAAAGTCTTCTGTTTTTTCTAATAAAGGCATCAAAAAATAAAGATGCGAAAATCCAGCAAAAGCAACGAGTGTACTTAATCCAGAGAAAAAAGTTTCTGTAATTCCATTACCGAAAAATTGGGAACATTCGCTCTGGAACGAAATTACTTGATAATACAAAATAATTAATGCAAAGAGAGACTAATACTAAAATAGTAACTAGTAAACAAGTCTTAAAAATAGCCTTGGTTTTAAAAGAATTTGCAAAGATAGCTCCAATTAAAAATAATAGAATAATAAAGAAAATATCTATATTTTGAAAATAGATTAGCTTAAAACTTTCAGAGAAATATTTAATTGTCATTATAAATAAAAAGGAAAAGAAAATAAGATAGGCAATTCCTGTGAAAACTTTTAAAAATTTTCCTCCCAAAAATTCTGAAATATCAATAATGTCATGATTAGGAAATTTTTGAAAAATTTTGCAAAGCAATAAAACAAATAAAAAAGCTAGTATACTAACATAAATAACATTGAGCCATGCAGAGGTGCCACAAATTGATAAAGAAATTTTTGGAAGGTTCACTAAGATTAAATTGATAATAATAATTAAAACAAAAGCGATTCCCTCATACTTATTAATTTTTGTGGTATCCATATCTATTACTCCTTTCTAGTATCCTTCCATGTCATACTAATATGTTCCTGAGCATTTGGCCTTTTGGTATTGAGTTCAGTTTCTCTTTTTTCCCTTTTCAACATAGGAGATAAAAAATAAGATTTCCTCCTAGCACTTTTACCAAAAGGTAGATGAAGAGATAGATAGGGAATACCAAAAGATTGATTTCCTAAAAGTAGTAAAAATTGTATAAATAATACAAAAGCAATACCTAAAAATCCACCTAAATATCCTGCTATAATATAAATAAAACGATAAATACGAACCCAAAAACCGAGGAAGAAATCTGGAACTGTAAAAGAACATATTCCCGTAATTGAAATAATAATAATTAAAATTGGGCTTACAATACTTGCACTAACAGCTGCCTGACCAAGAATTAAGGCTCCAACAATACCAATGGTAGGCCCAAGAGGAGAAGGAACTCTAACTCCTGCTTCTCTTATTAATTCAAAAGAGACCTCCATAATTAGAATTTCTAAGATAACAGGAAATGGAACAGAAGCTCTAGAAGACACAATAGCAAATAGCAGTTCTGTAGGAATTAGTTCTTGATGATAATTGCTAATAGCAATATAAAGTCCGGGCAAAAGTAAAGCTAGGAATAGAGCGATTCCTCTAATAATTTTTAATAAATTTGCATATTGATAACGGATATTTGTATCTTCTTGCGAACTTAAAAAGTCCATAAAAGTGGCTGGCATAACTAAAGCGTATGGACTCCCATTTACAATGACAACAACTCTTCCTGCCAAAATATAGCGTGACGCTCTATCAGGTCTTTCTGTTGATAATATTTGAGGAAAAATAACTTTATCATTATCTTGAATAAGCTGTTCTAATTGACCAGAGGAAGTTAAAGAATCGATTTTTAAATTTTGTATTCTATATTTTACTTCTGCTACTAGAGCATCATTTGCAATTTCTTTCATATAACAGATAGCAACAGGAGTGTTGGTAACTTTACCAACAGAGGCATTTTCTATAATTAAATTCTCATTATTTACAAATCTTCTAATAAGAGAAGTATTTGTCCTAATTACTTCCACAAAAGCTTCTTGTGATCCACGAATAATAATTTCATTATTAGGTTCGGGAATACTTCTTGCTTTAAACCCTTTTACTTCCAAGCTAAATGCAACGGATAAAGTATCAACAAATAATGCACAATTTCCCATATTAATATCAGAAATAATTTTTTCAAATTCAGATACTTTTTTTATTGTATTTTGAGGAACTAATGAATTAAATATATAATCTTCTAAATTAAATTTTTTCATTCTTCGAACACTAATATTATTGGCAATAGCTGATGTTACTTTTACTTTCTTATCTGGGGTATGGGTATTTGCCCTGTTTCTTAGCATGAGTGGTTTTAAAATAAAATCATTGATTAATTTGGTGTCTACCATTCCATCAATATAAAATAAAAAAGCTTTATATTCTTTATTCTGCGCAAGTAGAGTAAACTCTCTAATAGAGATATCACTATTAATAAGAGAATTAAACTTCGTTTTCATATATTCTAAGTTTACATCTAAAGAGGGATAAATATTTTTTTGCTGTGGCAGATGAGAAGTAGGGATATTATTATTGTTTTTTGGAATATTAAATTGATAATCTTCTTTTTCTTGATAAAGAAAAAGATTTTGAAAAAAATTAGATAATTTGCTCATTTTATTCACCAATTTCAAATAGATAACTTTTAGTATAGTATTTACCAAAATAGTAAAAAACTATGTACAAAATCAACAAAAAGTGATAAAATGTTGACATAAAAATGAGGAGGTGCAATATGATTGACTTACATATTCATACTAATTATTCTGATGGAGCAGATAGTTTAATAGAAGTTTTAAAAAAAGCGGAAGCTTTAAAATTAGAAGTAATTTCTATTACAGATCATGATAATTGTAAAGCCTATAAAGAATTAAAGAAAATAAATGTAAAACAATATTATACAGGAAAAATAATACCAGGAATTGAAATTAAATGTAGTTATCAAGGAAGACTTATTGAGGTATTAGGATATAAGATTGATACAGATAAAATGCAAAACTGGGCAGATGATTACTATAAAGATAAAACCAGAGAGATGTTACAACAGAAATATTTTGACAAAACTTATGAAAATTGTGTGACTCATGGACTTATTCTACCACCAAAACAAAATATTAAATTTAATCCAAGTAAGGATTGGGCAAGCTTAACAATATATAATGAATTAGTCAAGGATGAAAGGAATAAAACAAAAGCAGAGTCAGATTTATTGGATGATTTTAATACATTTTCTAAAAAATATTGTGGAAATAAAAAACATTTTTTATACATTGACAAAACAAAAGATTATCCAGACTTACAAATGGTAATGGATAAAATTAGGGAATGCAATGGTCTTGTATTTATGCCACATTTGTTTATTTATCGATGGACAGAAAATAAAAAAGAATTTATAGATCAATTATTAAAAGACTATAAAGTAGATGGAATTGAATGTATGCATAGTGAATTTAATGAAGACGAAATAAAATATCTAATAGAATTATGTGAAAAACGAGGATATGATAAGAGTGGCGGAAGTGATTACCATGGAGTAAATAAACCTGGAGTTAAACTTGCATTTGGAAAAGATAATCTAAATATTCCAAGGGAAATGATAAAAAATTGGGAGGATTAACTAGTGATACATGAAAGAGAAGTAGAGTTAGCTCTAGAAATTTTAAAACAAAAGAAAATAAACAGTATAAAGAAAAAAAATAAAGGGGAGTTTGCAAAACTACAAGAAGAATTACAAGAGATTAATCAAAAAGAAATAGAAGTACAAAAGTTAGAAGAAAATACCATAAAAACGATAATAGAAGATTGGGAAAATAGCAATAATTCATAAAATAAGAAGGGAACATCGATACTATGGAAGAAAAAATGGATTTTTCAGAAATGGAGTACTATAAAGCAGAGCAACAAACAATTATAGCAATAGTAAGTGGAAAAAATGTATCAACTAATCCTACCAGTATTGTTGCAATTGGACAGCCAGGGGCAGGAAAAACGGGTTTAACTCGATACTTAACATTAAATTTTATGCAAGAAACAAACGAAGATATTGTTCATATTGATCCTGATTTAGTAGGACAATTTCATCCAAGATATAAAGAAATTTTAAGCTCTAAAGGATTAGAATCTTTTCAACATTTAGCCAAGTTTTCATCTAGAGCATTAAAGACAATTAATGCATATTGCATGGAGAGAAAATTTAATTTAATGACAGAAGGAACTTTTAGAGATACAGAAGGATACATGAGAATTTTTAGAGAAATGAAGGAAAAGGGGTATAAAATTGATTTGAATTTATTGGCAGTCCATAGAATTGAAAGTTTAATTTCCTCTATGGAAAGGTATTTTTATATGATAAACCATAGGATACCTATTAGAATTGTATCTGTGAAACCACATGATGAAGCTTATGAAAACATGTCAAAAACACTTAAACAAGTAGAAAAAGAAGAATTAGCTACAAGAATTCGTGTATTTAATAGAGGAGAAGATGAACTGATTCCTAATTTAGTGTATTCATCTGATAAACCAAATGGAAGATATCAAACACCTTTAGAAGCACTAAATGGGGAAAGGAACAGAAACATTGAAAGCATGATTCAAGAGGAGCAAAAAGTGAAAAGAAGATTAGAAAATTTAAAACAAGAAGCATCTTTACACGGAAGTGAAGAAGAGATTTTTAAACAAATTTTAGCAATTGAAAAAATGTATGAAGAAGAGGTATCTAAACGAAAATGTCCTATAGATAGAGAAAAGTAATAAAAATATGATAGTCTAATGTAATTTATGAAAAATATAGAGGCAGTTTTAATTGTCAGGTTTCCGAAAAAATCATTTAAAGAAAAAAGAAAAAGGAGGAAATAAAATGGAAGATAAAGAAATAGAACTAGCTTTAGAAATTGTAAACAGACAGGCTGTAAAAGACACAAAGGCAGGGAAAAGTATAGAAAAACTAAAAGAGAGAATTAATGAAAAAAACGAGATTTATAAAGGAAATAAAGAGGTAATAAAAAAGGTAATAGAAGAATACAAAAAAGAGGGAGAAGTTTAAAATGGTAGAAAAATATAAATTTACACAGGAACAATATTATGAAGCAGAAAGAGCTGCAGTAAGGCAATTATTAGACACAGTAAGTTGCGCAAAGGGAAAGCCAACAGCTATATTTGTAGCAGCACAACCAGGTGCAGGGAAAACGGGACTTGCTAAAAAATGTATGATTGATTTTATAATGGGTAAAAGTCAAGAAATTGTTGAATTTGATCCAGATGTAGTAGGTTTACATCATCCATTTTATGATGAAATTACAAAACATGATGAAGCTAATTCCTTTCAATATTTACAACAATTTGTTCAGCCAGCTTTGAAAACCTTGAATGCAATTGCGATAAAAAGAAAAAATAATATTTTGACACAAGGTACATTTAGAGATACAGAAGGATACTTAAGCATATTTGAAAATCTGAAAGCAAATGGATATAATATTGAAGTTAATTTATTAGCTGTGGATAGTTTAGAAAGTTTGATGTCATCTTCAGAAAGATATTTTAGATTTTTAGAATCAGGAATCAATACAAGGGTAGTATCAACTAAACCACATAATGAGGCATATAAAAGAATGATTGAAACTGTAAAAGAAATAGAAAGGAGAAACTTAGCCGATAAAATAAGAATATATCAAAGGGGCGAGCAAGAATTTGAACCCAAATTAGTATATGAAAAGGGAGATTTAAGATATCGCTCTGCAGTAGAAGCACTTATGGCA
Source organism: uncultured Clostridia bacterium (assembly GCA_944390965.1). Taxonomy (GTDB): domain Bacteria; phylum Bacillota; class Clostridia; order TANB77; family CAG-508; genus CALXRW01. Next base: position 31,523 of record CALXRW010000001.1, on the reverse strand, counting down.
GAAAGAATGAAAGATAGAAAAAGAATTATTTCTCATCCAAATGAATATTCAAACAGACTAAATAGTTTGAGACAAAACATTGTAAATTATGGAGTAGAAGAATACTTAGAACAATGGGAATATTTAAATGGAGAATTTGAGAAGGCATTAAATCCAAGAGAAAAAGGTGAATGATAAAATAGAATAAAAATTTGTAATAAAAAAAAATTACCTTAATATACATGTATTAAAGTTTAATAGACAAACATTTTATAGGAGGTAATTTTTTTTATGGAAAATTTAGAAATATATCAAGATATCAGCAAAAGAACAGATGGTGATATATATGTAGGAGTGGTTGGACCAGTAAGAACGGGGAAATCTACTTTTATTAAGAGATTCATGGATTTGTTAGTAATCCCTAATATTGAAAATACTTATAAAAAAGAAAGAGCTAGAGACGAACTTCCACAAAGTGCAGCGGGAAGAACAATTATGACAACAGAACCAAAATTTGTACCAAATGAAGCAGTCGAAATTACAATTGGAGAAAATATTAAATTAAAAACGAGATTAGTTGATTGTGTTGGATATTTGGTAGATAATGCGCTTCGGATATATGGAAGATGAAACACCTAGAATGGTGAAAACACCATGGTCAGATGAGCCAATGCCTTTTGAGATTGCTGCAGAAATGGGGACGAAAAAAGTAATTGAAGAACATTCTACAATAGGTATATTAGTTACAACAGATGGAAGTATTACAGAAATTCCAAGAGAAGATTATATTGAAGCAGAAGAAAGAGTTGCAACAGAATTAAAAGCATTAAATAAACCTTTTGTAATTGTACTAAATACAGATAGTCCTAATTCAGATTATACAAGAACCTTAGCAGCAAAATTAGAAGTAAAATATGGTGTTCCTGTTTTACCAACAGATTGTGCAAATCTTAATATTGACGATATCAACACGATTTTTGGGAAAATATTATATGAATTTCCAATTGAAAGGATCAATATCAATTATCCTAGATGGATTGAAGGCCTAAGTTTAGAACATCCACTAAAGGCAGAACTATATAAAGAAATAAAAGAAGCATTTGCAGGGGTAAAAGTAGTAAAACAAATTAATGATGGTGTTAGTAAGATTCAAAAAACAGAAATTATTGAAAAAACGTCTGTGGAAAATATTAATTTAGGAAATGGAAATGTAAATACAACAATTACAGTAAAAGAGAATTTATTTTATCAGGTATTAACCGAAATTTCAGGAATGGATTTAAAAAATGAAGCAGATTTATTTGCTACTATTACATCATTAGCAGATACAAAAAGAGAATATGATAAGATAGCCTATGCTATACAAGAAGTAAAACAAACTGGTTATGGAATAGTGACACCAACGATGGATGAGTTAATTTTAGATGAGCCAGAAATGGTAAAACAAGGTTCTCGCTTTGGTGTAAAGTTAAAAGCAAAAGCACCATCTATACACATGATTAGGGCAGATATTGAGACAGAAGTATCTCCAATTGTAGGAAGTGAAAAACAATCAGAAGAATTAGTAAATTATTTATTAGCAGAATTTGAAAATGATCCTAAAAAAATATGGGAATCTAATATATTTGGGAAAAATCTACACGAATTAGTAAATGAAGGATTGCAAAATAAATTGGCTAGAATGCCAGAAGATGCTCAAGAAAAATTGCAAGAAACACTAGAAAGAATTGTAAATGAAGGAAGTGGAGGACTTATTTGTATAATACTTTAAAAGAAACAAAGGTGATTTGAAAAGGGCTTGACAAAAAGAAATCAATCATATAAGATGAAAAAGAACAAAAATAACATGTAAAAAATAAAAAATGAAGAAATGTAGGGGCGATTTTAATCGCCCGCTCTTCGAAGAAATTACGAAAAATACATAAAAAAGGAGTAAGAAAATGAATTTAGATTTAAATTATTATTTTAACCATTATGAGGACAACGAGATTTTCAAAGAATTAACAAATGGGATTCAAAACATTTGGGAGTTACATGATACAGCAAATGCCTATTTACAAAAGAATGTTGTAGAAAAGGGAATAAAAGAGAATAAAGGAACTTTATTAGGAGAAGTTAACTTTATAGGAAATTATTTTATTGATGAAGGAACTAAAATATATGCAGGTGCTACCATAGAAGGACCTGTTTGGATTGGGAAAAATTGCAAAATTATGCCAGGAGCTTATGTAAGACCAGGAACGATTACAGGTGACAATTGTGTAATTGGTTTTAATTCAGAAGTAAAAAATAGCATTATTCAAAATGGTGCGAAAATTGCAAGTCTTGCTTTTGTAGGAGATAGTGTATTAGGAAAGAGTGCAAGAATTGGTTCTGGTGTGATTACAGCTAATAGAAGATTTGACCAGAAAAATATTAAAATCAAAAAGGGAGTTGAAAATATAGATACAGGAAATGATTTCTTTGGAGTGATTATAGGAGATTATGCAAGGATTGGAGCAAATTCTGCAACACTACCAGGGACATTTATAGGACCATATACTTGGATATACCCATTGACATCTGTAAGAGGATTTATTCCAGCAGAAAAAAGAGTATACCAAAAAGTAGAATTAACTTATGAAGATAATGCTAGAACAGAGTTAAAATAAATAGAATAACATAAAAGCTGGCTTGTGCTATAGCACAAGCCAGCTTTTATGTTGTTACATAGGAAACTATTTGAAACTTCAAAGTTTCGCAATATCCGTCTAATGACCTTATATTTTGAAAAGAAAAATTGCTAAATTTTTCTGGAGCAACAAGGTTAAGTTTCCTATATCCATTCTTTATAAACTTTAATATAATCTTTCTTTGCAAGTAAAGCAACAAAACAGTAAATAATAGGAATTAGTAAAATAAATCCAATATAGGTTAAATTTAAAGGAACTAAACCAATTGTTTTTCCAAGCCAAGTGTAAGGAACAATAATAGCTATAATGCTAAGTAAAGCTGAGGAAGCGTATACCATTTTTGATGCATTGCTTTGGAAAAATGGAATTTTGGCAGTTCTAATAATATGGAGCCCCACTAGATTAGAAACAATACCATAAGAGAACCATATTGTTTGGAATAAAGCGACATCATTTTCTCTCAAACCAAATCCAAACCATAAAGAAGCAAATACAATTAAATCGAAAATAGAACTAACTGGTCCCATAGCAAACATGAAATGTTTAATACTTTTCATATTCCATCTAGTAGGTTTTGCTAAATATTCAGGGTCAACATTATCAAATGGCAAAGTCAATTGACCAAGATCATATAATAAACTTTGTACTAATAATTGGATTGGTGTAATTGGCAAAAATGGTAGAAAAATACTAGCAATCAGAACAGATAATACTTCACCAAAATTAAAGCTAACAGCCATTTTAATATATTTCAATAAATTAGCAAATGTCTTTCTACCTTCTACAACACCATCTAAAAGAACTTTTAAATCTTTTTCTAATAATATAATATCAGCAGTTTCTTTGGCAATGTCTACAGCAGAATCTACTGAAATACCAACATCAGAATTTACTAAAGATGGACTATCATTAATACCATCACCCATGTAGCCTACGGTGTTTTCAGACTGTTTTAGAATTCTTACGATTCTAGCTTTTTGTATAGGAGAAAGTTTAGCAAAAATATTTACTTTTTTTGTTAAACGATAAACTGCAGTATCAGACAATCTATCAATTTGGTTTCCTAATACAATTTTAGAAGAATAAATACCTACCTTATCACATACAGATTTTGTGACTTCAGCATTGTCTCCTGTTAAAACCATAACACGAATACCATAGTGATTTAGCTTTTCAATTGCTTCTTTTGCACTTTCTTTAGGAGGGTCTAAAAAACCTATAAAGCCTGTTAATGTCATTTGGCTCTCATCTTTTACACTTAAAGGATGAGACAAATCAATATTTTTCTTTTTACATACTGCAACAACTCGTAAGCCTTCCTCATTTAATTTTTTGGTAATTTTTAAAATATTTTCTTTCATATGATTTGTAATAGAATCTACAACATTATTTTTTTCCGCAAAAGAACAGATATTTAAAATTTCTTCTACAGCTCCTTTGGTAATTAAAAAGGTATCGTTATCGTGCTTTACAACAACAGAAAGTCTTCTTCTTGAAAAATCAAAAGGAATTTCATCTAGTTTTTCATATTCTTCTTTTAGAGAAGTAATATTTTCTTTTTCAGCTCTTTGAATAACTGCTGTATCAATATTAGCTTTTAAACCAGATTGAAAATAAGCATTTAAATAAGCATCTCCTAAGACATGAATATCTTCATTTCCATCAATATCTAAGTATTTTTCTAGTACAATTTTATCTTCTGTTAAAGTACCTGTTTTATCTGTACATAAAATATTCATACTACCAAAACTTTGAACTGAATCTAATTTTTTAACAATGGTTTTCTTTTTAGACATACGAACAGCACCTTTTGCCAAACTAGAAGAAAGAATAACAGGAAGTAGCAAAGGCGTAATTCCAATTGCAATAGCTACGGCAAATGTAAAAGCTGTTAAAGTATTGTGTTTCCATGCATTTACTAAAAAAGTAAGGGGAATAATAATTAGCATAAAACGAATTAGTAATTTACTTACACTTTTAATACCTTTTTGAAAAGCTGTATCAGGTTTTCCTTGTGATAAAGTATGAGCAATTTTCCCTAAATAGGTATCGTCTCCCACTTTAATTACGATTCCCTTGGCATATCCACTTACAACATTGCTACCAGTAAAACAAAGTGTATCCAAATCTGAAATAGAATCAATATCTTCTATATTCTTAATTTCTGAATTAGCTATTTTTTTTACAGAATCAGATTCACCAGTAAGGGAGGACTGACTAACATATAAATCTTTAGATTCTATAATTCTCAAATCAGCAGGAATTAAATCACCAGCAGATAGAGATACCAAATCTCCCACAGTAATTTGCTCCATAGGAACTTTAATAAAATCTTTTCCTCTTTTAACTGTAGATGTAGTAGCAACCAATTCTTTTAATTTTTCTGCTGCTTTATTGGAACGATATTCTTCAAAAAATTCAAGCAAAGAACTTACAATAATTAAAATAGCAATTACAGTAATATTAGCATAACTTGGTTCTGGAGGCAGAATGATATCAGTATAGATTAATACAGCAATAATTCCCATTAAAATACTATTAAAGGGGCTAAACAAACTTTTAAAAAAATAGTGATACCATTTTGGCGGTTTTGCTCTTTTAATTAAATTAGGTCCATAGGCTTTAAGTTTTTCTTGAGCTTGTTTATTAGATAGTCCTTCAGCTGAAAAATGATTTTTATGTAAAAAAGTATCTGTATCTAAAACACAATTTTCACCATAAATTTTTTCAATCTCGATATCTTCTTTTATTGGATTTTGTGTCATAAAATTCACCTCGTAGATAGTATACCAATATATGAAAAAAATATAAAGTAAATAGAAGAAAAAAATAAGATTTTTCTTTTTAAACTATCCGGCTGATGACCTTATATTTTTCAATAAAACTCTCAAGGTTCAAGGAGTAATTCGGCAGCGGAAGGCTGTTCGAGCTTTTATTTCAAAATATAAGGTCATTAGCCGGATATTCTAAAAAGAAGTCGAAATCTCAATAGAAATCGACTCCTTATTTTTCTTGCTACATTTGCTGTTCACCAGGAATAATGTAGTCAACAATACCATATACTAAGGCACCAATGATAGCCGCAATCCAAGATATTGTATAACCTGCTACAAAGTATTGTGTGACATAAAGTATAATAGCAGCTAATACAAAACCTACAAAGCCTTTACCAAATGGACTAGCATGAAGACCTGTAAATTTTACAATTAAATAATCCATAACGGTAAGAACAATAGCAGCTAATCCTAATGCCCAGATATTATTAATATGAAATCCAGGTGTAAAGAATGCGGTGATAGCAAGAACAATAGCTGCTACTATAAGTCTTCCAACGATTTGCCAAACAGTACTTGTTGTGTTCTGACTTCTTGTATTTGTTTGATTATCATTCATAGTGTTAAAACCTCCAATCTCTTAAATATATATATTTAATTTTGAGCTTTTTTCGCTTTGATACAAATATTATTAACATTTTGAAAAAATATATACAAAAACATTCAAGTATATTTTTAGAAATTTTGCAAAAAATATACGAAGAAAATGAAAAGAAGAGGAAGAAAAAAATGATTATTACATTTATTAGAGTGGTAATATTATACATATTAGTATTGCTAACTATGAGATTAATGGGAAAAAGAGAAATTGGACAATTACAGCCATTTGAATTAGCCATTGCCATTATGATAGCAGATTTAGCTTCTGTTCCCATGGCTGATATTGGAATTCCTATTACCAGTGGAATTGTACCGATATTAGCACTACTTTTTTTACACCTTGGGATTTCTCTTATTAATTTAAAAAGTATAAGAATAAGAGAATTTATCTGTGGAAGACCATCAATATTAATCTATCGTGGAAAAATTGATGAAAAGGCATTAAAAAGAGAAAAATTTACCATTAATGAATTACAAGAAAGATTAAGAATTAATAATGTTTTTCATATAGGAGATGTAGAATACGCAATATTAGAAACAAGTGGACAAGTAACGGTAATTCAAAAACCAGATAAAAGAAATACACAACCATCAGATTTTAATATTATTCCTGAATATGAAGGAATACCTTATGATTTAGTTGTCGATGGGAAAATTATGGAAGAAAATTTAAAAACCATTGGAAAAGATTATATTTGGTTAAAAAAACAAGTGGGAAAATTTGGGATGAAACCAGAAGAAGCATTATTGGTAACATTTGATGGAAAAGGGCAAATTTTTTGCCAAAAGAAAGGAAATGCGAAATGAAGGAGATAATTATTATGGTAATGATATTAATCATTATCATTGCTTCTGGAATAGGAATACAAAATTATTTAATCTATTCAAGTAATATGTTATGTGGGAAATTGGAAAATTTAAAAACAGATATATGGATAACAAAACAAGAGCAAAAATCAATGGAAACGATTAATCAATTAGCAAATGAAATAGAAGAAGAGTGGAAAGAAATTAATAAAATATGGTCTACTGTAATTCTTCATGAAGAATTAGATATGATAGAAATGTCTATATTAGAAGTAAAATCCTGTATTCAAACACAAAATTTAGATGGAGGGTTAGAAGAAATAGATAAAACGATTTTTTTAGTAGGACATATAAAAGAAAAAGAAGCTCTAAAATGGAGAAATATTTTTTAATAGAAAAACATCTCTTATTTAAAAGAGATGTTTAAAATATTCTAAAAATTAATAAACTTAAAAATACATACCCATAACGATATAATTTTTGTATTTTTAAATTATGTTTGTAATAATCAATTGTTTCTTGCATTGTAGCCATCTTATCTGCAAAACTTACAATATAACTTTCTTTATAGCGAGGAAGAAAAAAAGTAATTGGCCACATATGTTTCAAAATAATATCTTTTTCTTTTGGGCTTAAATCAAAAAGTTTTTCTGCATTATTTAAAGCAATCCTTGGGTGCCTGAAGCCATGGAGCCTTGGACTTTTTTCAGATTTTATTCTCCAATCATATAGGAATAAATCATGAACCATAGCAGCACGAACAGCAGAAATATAATCTAAATGATATTTTTTACAAAGCAAATAAGTATAAAAGGCAACATGTGTGCAATGCTCATAACAATTTGTAGTATAATGATGCCTATATTGTTTCATTTCACAGATAGTTTCATTTTTTTCAAAATTAGAAATGAGTTTATGAAATTCTTGTAAATCATTTGTATTACCCAATTTAATCAACCTCTTACTACTATTATATCATATTTCTTAACAAAAGTAATCTATGTGGCTAAAATTTATATATAAAAAACACATAGAACTGTTTATTCTTAATATTATATGATATAAAATAGAAAAAAGGAATTCATTTATGGTATAATAATTAAAAATAGAATTTCGTGAAAAGAGGGGATTTTCATGGAGAAAAATTTAAGCATAGAAGAGAAAATAGGACAAATGTTAATGATAGGCATTTATGGTTATGATGTAGATGAGTATACACTTAAATTTATAAAGCAATATAAAGTAGGTGGAATTATTCTTTTTAAAAGAAATATTAATGACACTAAACAAATGCAAGAATTAATACAAAAATTAAAACAAGTAAATCGTGAAAATGGAAATATCCCGCTTTTTATTAGTATAGATCAAGAGGGAGGAAGAGTAAACCGCCTACCAAAAGAGATTAATCGATTTCAGCTAGGAAGCAAAATAGGAGAAAAAAACAATGAAAATTATGCTTATGAGCAAGGATATAAAGTAGGGAAAGCCTTAAAAAGTTTAGGTGTGAATATGAATTTAGCACCAGTTTTGGATTTGAGAACATCTGAAGATGATTATCATTTTATAGGAGATAGGGCTATTAGCCAAAACAAAAAGATAGTATCTAAACTGGGAGTACAATTAATAAAGGGAATGCAAGATGGAGGTATTATTTCTATTGCAAAACATTTTCCAGGACATGGAATGAGCAAAAAAGATAGTCATTTTAGAATTCCAAGAATTGATGTGAAAAAAGAAAATATGATGAAACATATACAGCCATTTAAAGATGCTATGAAAGCAGGAGTAGATGGAATTTTATCTTCACATATGGTAATTAATTATATAGATTATTATAAACCTATTACCATTTCTAAAAAGGCAATTCAACATCTGGTAAGAAAAAAAATAAAATATGATGGAATTGTAATGACAGATGATTTAATGATGAGATCACTTGTATTTTATCATGTGTTTGGAATTCCTATGCAAGAAGCGATACAGGCAGGGAATGATATCTTATTACTTTGCAAAAATAACAGAAAAAAAGAAAGAGAGATACAAAAATTATTACGAGAAGCAAAGCAAGGAAAGATAGATGAAAAATTAATTGACAAAAGTGTGGAAAGAATTTTAAGGCTAAAAGAAAAATATCAGATACAAGATGAACCAAGTGAAATGATGACAACAGAACAAATTAATGAAATATTAAAATAACACTATCAGAGGGAACGAAGATTTTGGAAGTATTGCAAATAAGCAGATTTTGATTTTTAAAATTTGTGCAATAACTGTCAAAATCTCTGGTCCCTCTGATAGTATATGTAAAGAAAAAATTACTACAAAAGATAGGTTGCAAAATATCTAGTTTTATAGTAAGATAAAACAGTAAAAGTAATTGGAAGATGCGTAATAAACCAAAAATGGGAGGGAAGATTATGCCAAAGGTTTCTGTAATTGTACCAGTGTATAATGTAGAACAGTATTTAGCAAAATGTTTAGATTCCTTAGTGGGACAAACATTAGAAGAAATCGAAATTATTGTGGTCAATGATGGAACCAAAGATCATTCTCAGGAAATTATTGATAAATATCAAAAAGGATATCCAAATAAAATAAAAAGTTTAATAAAAACAAATGGAGGACTGTCTGATGCCAGAAATTTTGGACTTCCCCATGCAACAGGAGAGTATATTGCTTTTCTAGATTCTGATGATTATGTAGATTTAGCGATGTATGAAACAATGTACAATAAGGCAAAAGAAGAAAATGCTGATATGGTAGAATGCGATTTTTATTGGGTATATCCTAATAAAACAAAAGAAGATATAGGAAGCATTTACCATAATAAAAAAGAAATGTTAGTACAAGCTAGAGTAGTAGCATGGAACAAGCTAATTAAAAGAGAAATTTTAGAAAAAGCAGAAATTGAATTCCCAAAAGGATATCGTTATGAAGATGTAGAATTCTTTTATAAACTACTTCCATTTATAGAAAAAGTTGCTTTTGTAAAAAAGCCATTTATCTATTATATTCAGAGAGAAAATTCTATTTCTAATTCTCAAAATGAGAGAACAAAAGAAATAATAGATATCTTAGAGCATGTATTAATTTATTACAAAGAAATGGGATTATATGAAGAATATAAAGTAGAATTAGAGTATATATATACTCGTTATTTACTATGTAGCTCTTTTTTAAGAATGGTAAAAATAAGAAATAAAAAAACAAGAAAAGAATTGTTAAAACTTGCGTGGGAGTCTTTAAATAAAACTTTTCCAAATTGGAAAAAAAATGAAATTTTAAGGAAAGAAAAAAGTGCAAAAAATAAGTATATGAAAACAGTAAATCATTTCACATTTCCAATTTATGCTTTCTTGTTTCAATTTAAGGGGTGATAAAATGAAACTATCCATTATAACTCCTACTTATAATCGTGCAGAATTATTAAAGAATTTATATAATAGTATCAAAAAAAATATAATAGAAAATGATGAAATTGAATGGATTATAATAGATGATGGCTCAACAGATCATACTAAAGAGGTGATTCAAACTTTTGAATCTTCGTTTCCCATTATTTATCAATATCAGGAAAACAAAGGGAAAATGGCAGCATTAAATTTTGGAATGGCATATGTAACAGGAGATTTATTATTAGAATGTGATTCAGACGATGTTTTAACAGACAATGCTATTTCTATTATTAAAAATGCATTTGAAGAGAGCAAAGAAGAAAAAGACATATACGCTTTATGTTTTTTAAAATTTGATCAGGATTTAAAAAATATAGGAGAAAAATTTCAAAAAAACAAAACAACCATGTTTGACTTATACTTTAAAGAAGGAGAGGATGGAGAAAAAGCTTTAGTTTATTTTACTAATATCAGAAAAAAGTATCATTATAAAATAGAGCATAAAGAAAAATTTTCTACAGAGGCAAGGCTACACCATGAAATGGATTTAAAATATAAAATAAAATGTTTTAATGAAGCAATCATGTTATGTGAATATAGAAAAGATGGCTATACAAAAAATATTTTGAAGATTTTTCAAGAAAATCCTTATGGATATTATGAATATTTTAAAGAAATATTACAATTACATAACATGAAGGGCACACCATTTACTAAAAGACTATATGTGATAAAACATATGATTTTATTTAGTTATTTAACAAAACAGAAAATACCTCTAAAAGAAACCAAAGAAGTAATTAATAAAATATTATTTATTATATTGTATATACCAGGGATTATCAAAACGAAATTGAAATTTAAAAATGGGAGAAAGAATGAAAAACTCTAAATTAGAAAAATTATTATTTATTTTTATAGCAATATTACCAATTTTAGATATTTTTAGTTTTACTTTTCGAAATGTATTTCAAACGAGTATTTCACCATCTACTTTTGTAAGGCCGATTATACCAATTATTGCTGTTATTGTCATTTTTTTTAAAAATAAATTAAAAATGAAAATGATATTAGTATCTGTAATTTATGGTCTTTATGGAATAGTACATCTTATTTTATACAATACGCAAATATCTGGTAGTTCATATGGAACAGTTCTTGGAGAACTTCAATATATTGTAAATTACAGTTTTATGATTTTAAATTTATTTATATATCTGTATCTATTTAAAATATCTGAAAAAGCCAATGAATTAAAAAAATATGTTTGGATAGCAAGTATGATTTATATAATTTCTATTGGTATTGCTATTCTTACAGGAACATCTTCGCATACTTATATAGAAGGAATAGGGGAAAAGGGTTGGTTTGAATCTGGAAATAGTGTTTGTACCATTTTAGTTTTAAGTTTATGTATACTCCTACCTATGTTAAAAGATAAGACATTAATATGGAAATTTTCCAGAAAAAGAATATTAGTTGGATTAGCTTTAACAATTGTAGGAATTGGAATATTCTTAACCATGACTGTAGGAACAAGGACAGGGCTATTAGGTTTTATTATTGTTATGATATTTTATATATTATGCGAAACTTTTTTCTATTTAAAAAAGAAGATTCCTGCTAAAATATTAATGACTGGTTCATGCTTATTGCTAATTACTGTTATAATAGGAGGTTTATTTGTTTCTAATGAGTTATTGCAAAGAAGGAAGTATTTAGACAATCAAGATTCTAGTATTATAGATAGCTCCACAGGAGAGCCAGCTCATGTAACAGGAGATATTTTAAAACTAAAAGAGCAAATAGAAGAAGGAAAATTAGATGAAAATTATATGCCAAAAGCAAATCAAAAGGCAATTTTAGGATTATACCAATATGCTAATCAAATGAAATTGCCACTAACAGAACGAAGAATACAGCAATTCATATATCACATCAATTTAGTTCAAGAACAGGAAGAACTAGGATTATTATTATTTGGAAATGGTTTCTTAACAAATTATCCAGAATTGACATTAGAAATGGAAATACCAGCCTTTTTATTTAATTTTGGAATCATAGGATTTTTATTATATTTTGGACCATTTTTATGCATATTTATTTTTGCAATACAGGAGGGAATAAAATATAAAGAAAAAATAGATACGGAATATATAATGCTAATTTTGGGATGTTTCTTAAGTTTTATATTATCATTTTTAGCAGGATATACTTTCTTTAACTCTTCTTCTATGATGTTAATTATTGTGTTAAATACATTATTATATAGAAAAATAAATAATTTTACTACTAACTAATGAAAGGAGAGATTCTTACGAAAAAAAAGATACTATTTGGAATTACCAGTTGCACATTTGGAGGAGCAGAAAGAGTATTAATTGATGTATGTAATCAATTATGTGAAAAATATGATATTACTATTTTTACTATTTATGCTAAGGGTGAAATGGAATCAGAAATTGATTCTAGGATTACTTTAAAAAGCTTATATCCATTTTGTTATGCAGAGATGCCAAAATGGAAAAAGATACTTCTTCCCATTTCTTTATTCTTACGAAAAAGCAGTATTTATCGTAAAAAAATAAAAGGAGATTATGAAACAGAAATTGCCTTCTTAGAAGGCCCAATTACTAATTTGTTTAGTGTAAAAAATTTTAAAACTAAAAAAATTGCATGGATACATAATGATATAAGCAAGGTATTTGGGAAAGGCTTTAAAGCAAAAATAAAACAATTTCTTAATCGTAAAACATATCAAAAATATCAAGAACTTGTATTTGTAAGTCAAGATAACCTAGAAAAATTTGAGGAAATGTATGTAATTTCTACACCAAAACAGGTGATTTATAATTATATTGATTCAGAAAAAGTAATAGAAAAAGCAAAACATATATCTGAGTATTTAAAAAAGGATTGCCCAATATTGGTATCTGTATGTAGATTAGTAGAACAAAAAGCAATAGAAAGATTGATTAAAGTACATAGTCAATTGATAAAAGAAGGGAAAAGACATAAAATTTATGTAATAGGAGATGGACCTTTAAAACAGGAATTACAGGAACAAATCAAGCAAGAAGAAGTAGAAAATACTTTTATATTACTAGGAAAGAAAGCAAATCCATATCCTTATGTAAAACAAGCGGATGCTTTTTGCCTTTTTTCCTACTATGAAGGGTATCCAATGGTAGTAGAAGAGGCTAAAATATTAAATCAATTTATTTGTGTAACAGATACAGCTGTTAGAGAAGTATTAAGAGACTATAGTAGAAAAATGATTGTAGATAATACAGAAGTAGGAATCAAAACAGGAATAGAACAATTTATTGAAAATAAAGACAGATATTTAGAACAAGACAATGAATTTCATTATACCAATAATGAAATATTAGAAAGAATTGAAAGAATATTTTAAAAATAATGATACAAATAAAATGTTTTAATTTAAATAGAGAGGAAAGGAAGATGAAAAAAATATTATTTTCTGCTTATAGTTTAGAAATAGGTGGAATTGAAACAGCATTAGTAACATTACTAAATTCACTAATCAATAAATACAATATTACTTTGGTACTGGAGAAAAAAAAAGGAGACTTTTTAAAGGATATTGACAAAAGAATAGAAATCATAACATATACCCCAAGTACTAACAAAAATACGGTTTTGAGAAAAACCTTGAATGTATGTAAAAGGATGTTTTTTTCTTTAAGATATAAAAATAAATATGATTTTGCAGTATCTTTTGCAACCTATTCAAGACCAGGGTCTTTTGTGGCAAGGACGGCCTCAAGAAATAATGCTCTCTGGGTACACTCTGACTATTTGGCAACATATCAGGGAAATATAGAAGAAGCAAAACGTTTCTTCCAATCTGTCAATTATAATAAATTTAAAACAATTGTATGTATTTCAGAAAGAGCAAAGGAATCTTTTTTAACAATTTTCCCAGAACTAAAGAAAGAATCCATACAAATAATTGCAATTAATAACATGATTGACGCTAACGCTATTTTAAAAAAAGCCAAAGAACCAATTCCTTTGAAAAAGCAAGAAATAACTACGTTTTTGCATGTAGGAAGACATGATGAGTTCTCAAAAAAATTAACAAGATTAATAGAAGCAGCAAAAATATTAAAAGAAGATGGGGAAAGGTTTAAAATTTTATTAATAGGGGAAGGACCAAACACAAGTGAATATCAAAATTTAGTAAAAAATTATGGATTAGCAGATAATATATTATTTTGCGGAATGCAAAAAAATCCATACCCTTATTTTAAAATTGCAGATGCGTTGATTCTTACTTCAGAATTCGAAGGATTTCCTGTTGTTTTTAATGAGGCAAGGGTGCTAAACCTTCCCATTATTACAACAGATGTATCAGATAGCAAAAAAGAGATTGAAGGAAAATATGGAATTGTGGTAGAGAAAGACCCATACAGTATCTATAGAGTTATGAAACAGTTCATAAAAGATGGCTACCAAATAAAGAAAAAATTTGACGTAAAAGAATTTAATAAAAATATTGAAAATCAAATTGAAAAATTGATTAACTAAGGGGGAAAATATGCCAAAAATTTCTGTGATTGTACCTGTATATAATACAGAAAAATATATAGAAAAATGTTTGGATAGTATTGTAAATCAAACTTTTCAAGACATAGAAATTATTGTAATAAATGATGGTTCAACAGATCATGCAGAGGAAAAAATTTTAAAATATCCAAGTATCAAGTACTACAAAAAAGAAAATGGTGGACTATCAGATGCTAGGAATTATGGTGTAAGCAAAGCAACAGGAGAGTATATTGCTTTTGTAGATTCCGATGATTACCTTGATATTAATTTATTTGCTAAATTAGAACCATATATGAATCAAAAAATAGATTTAATTAAATTTCAATTTCAAAAAGTAGACGAAAATTATCAAAAATTAGATACAAAAATAGGACAAGCATTTGACTCAACAACAGGGAAACAAGCTTTTGAAAATTTATATTGCAAAGATGAATTTATGGCGGTAGCTTGGCTATATTTATATAGAAGAGAATTTTACCTAGAAAATAATTTCCAATTTGCAAAAGGATTATATCATGAAGATTTTGGATTAATTCCTATTATTTTATTAAAAGCCAAAACAGTGATAGTTACTGATATTATAGGATATTATTATTTCCAAAACAATAACAGTATTACCAGAAATAAGGATTATACTAAAACAGTAAAAAAAGCAAATGATTTATTAATACATTATGATCGCATGATAGAACAAATTGTAGACTTAGATGAAGAGAGTCAAGAAAAAATAAAGATTTATTTTACGAATAATATTATATTACGAGCAAAAGAATTGGAAAAAGAAGAACAAAAGAACTATATTAGAGAAATAAAAAATAGAAAACTAATACATAATTTAAAAGCTAAAAATATAAAACAATTCATTAAAATTCTAATTTTGAAGATAAATATAAAATTATATTTAAATATGAAGAATAATTGACATTAATTGGTTTTATGATATAATAAAACCAATTTGAAACAAAGTTCAAAAAAGGAGAAGAAAAATGCCAACAAATAGTGATGTCGCAATAGAAGTAGATCATGTATATAAAACTTTTAATGTATTTTATGATAAGACAAATACCATTAAAGAAAAATTATTATTTTGGAATCGATCCAAAAAAGAAGTAAGAGAAATTTTAAATGATATTAATTTAGAAATAAAAAAAGGAGAAGTAGTAGGTCTAATTGGAGTTAATGGAAGCGGAAAATCCACGCTTCTTAAATTAATGACCAAAATTATATATCCTAATAAAGGGAAAATAGAAACCTATGGAAAATTAACTTCTCTATTAGAGCTAGGAGCAGGTTTTCACCCGGATTTTTCTGGAAGAGAAAATATTTATTTTAATGCGTCTATTTTTGGATTAACAAGAAAAGAAATAGATAAAAGGTTAGACCAAATTATAGAATTTTCTGAATTAGAAGGATTTATTGATAATCCAGTTAGAACATACTCTTCTGGTATGTATATGAGGCTAGCCTTTTCAGTTGCCATTAATGTAGATGCAGAAATTTTGCTAGTAGATGAAATCTTATCTGTAGGAGATCAACATTTCCAGGAAAAATGTTTCCAAAAAATTGAACAATTAAAAGAAGAAGGAAAAACAATTGTAATTGTAACACATTCTATGGATTCTATTTTAAGGTTTTGCACCAGAGCCGTATGGCTTCATCAAGGAAGACTTAAAATGGATGGAGATGTAAAGAAAATTACAGATGCTTATATTAAGGAAACAGCGTAATATTTAAAATAAGGAGTAGAAAAAGTGGAAAACGTATTTAAAAATATTTATAACTATAGGGAATTATTAAAAACAAATATTAAAAAAGAAATTAGAGGGAAATATAAACATTCTTTTTTAGGAGTATTGTGGTCTTTTTTAAATCCTTTACTACAAATTTTAGTTTATGCTATTATTTTTCCTATTATTTTAAAAAACGATATTGATAATTATGTAATATTTCTATGTGTAGGTTTAATTCCTTGGACATTTTTTACAACAATTGTAACACAGTCTACAGGGGTTATTATTGCCAATGCTAATATTGTAAAAAAAGTATATTTTCCTAGAGAAATTTTGCCAATTTCTGTTGTAACGAGTGCAGCAGTTAATTTCGTAATATCTACCATTATCATTTTGGCATTTGTATTAATTTATGGAATGGGAATTACATGGCATATTGTGTTTTATCCAATTATTTTGTTAATACAGTATTTATTTTCTATTGGTGTTTCATTTTTAGTATCTAGTTTAACAGTTTATTTAAGAGACTTAGAACATTTAATTGGAGTAGCAATTATGATGTTATTTTATGCAACACCAATTGTATATTCTATGCAAACATTACCAGAGAACTATAAGGCTATTATGGCTTTAAATCCAATGGCACATATTATAGAAGGATATCGTTCTATTTTTTACTATCAAGCCACACCAGATTTTAAGTGGCTTGGTATTATATTGATTGTATCTATTGTATTATGCGTAATTGGTTATATGGTATTTAAAAAATTAGAAAAAAGATTTGCAGAAGAACTATAATAAAAATTAATATCTTATGTAGCAATTGTTAAAATTAAGGAGGAGCTTTAAGTGGAAAAAATAATACATTATTGTTGGTTTGGTGGAAAACCTTTACCAAAATTAGCTAGAAAATGTATTAAAAGTTGGAAAAAATTTTTACCAGATTTTGAGATAAAGGAATGGAATGAAAATAATTCAGATATAAATTGTTGCCCATTTGTAAAGGAAGCCTATGAAAACAAAAAATGGGCATTTGTTGCTGACTATATTAGAACAAAAGCATTAAAAGAATATGGAGGAATCTATTTTGATACTGATATGGAAGTAACAAAGGATATTGAACATTTATTTAAGAATAAAACATTTTTAGGTATGGAAGATACTGGGTTCGTAGCAGTTGGCGTATGGTTTGAAAAAGAAAAAAACGCTTATTTACCTTCAAAATTATTGGAAATTTACAATAATTTTGAAAAGTTTGACATAGAAAATATTACTAAGATTAGCATTCCTATTTTAATAAGTGAAATTTTAGAAAATAATAATTATAAGAAAGGTTCTATGGACATACAAAAATTAGAAAATGACATTACTATTTATCCTAGAGATTATTTTTACCCATATAGTTATCATAGAGATAATAATATTTTTACAGACAATACTTGTATGATACATTACTATGATGCAAGTTGGTTACCTTTAAAAGAGCAAGTGGAAATGAGATTAGTGAGAATTTTTGGGAAAGATAATACAAATACGATACATAAGATATATTCTAAAACAAGAATCATTATTGTTAAAATTGCAAAAGTTATTTTATTCCCAATCGTACTCTATCGAAAAATTAAAAGAAAAAGAGCTACTATAACAGAGGAATACTTGAAAAGAATTGAAGAGACAATAAAAACAATACAAGAAATAAAGAATCAGGAATACATTACTTTTTATAATAAAAATTGGATGGGAGTAACAAGTGCAACAAAAGAATTATTTGAAAATTTAGTAGATTGTGGTGAACTATATCGAAAAAAAGATATAAAACGAATAAGAAAGGCAATTTTACAAAAAAATGTAAAACAAATTATTTTTAGCTCATTTGCAATAGGCTGGAAAGATTTGGTGATTGACATTAAAAAACATCAGAAGAATATGAAAATGAAGACATTTTGGCATGGTAGTCATTCACAAATATTAGATGCATATGGATGGAACAGAAATATAGAGATAATAGATTTGCATACTAAGGGATATATAGACATAATGGGAACTTGCAAAAAAAGTTTAATGAATTTCTATAAATCACAAGGATATAAGGCATATTTTATTACTAATAAAGTATCAAATATACCACCAAAATTACATATCATTAAAAAGGACAAAAAGGAAACGAGAATAGGAATTTATGCTGCTAAGTGCGATGATTGGAGAAAAAATATGTATTCACAAATGGGAGCAGTAAGTTTGCTAGAAAATGCAGTAATAGATATGGTACCACTAAATGAACAAGCAATGGAGTTTGCTAATTACTACGGAATTAAAATAAAAGGAATAGAGAAACCAATATCAAGAGAAGAATTGATGAAAAGAATGTCTGGGAATGATGTAAACCTTTATGTCACTTTTTCTGAGTGTGCACCCATGTTGCCATTAGAAAGTATGGAGTTAGGAGTGCCTTGTATTACAGGAAATAATCATCATTACTTTAAAGAAAGAGATATCGAAAAATATATTGTAGTAAATAATGAAAGTGATGTTGAGGAAATAAAAGAAAAGATAATAAAGTGTATGGAAAATAAAGAAGAAATTATAAAAAAATATAAAAAATTTTCGCAAGAGAATTTAAAAGAAAGTAGAAAAAATGTAAAAGAATTTTTAAATTTATAAGAGGTAACTATGATTGTAAATAATAATCCAAATTTAATTTATAATATGTCAACATTAGTGTGTATTCCCAAAGAATATGAAGATAGATTAGGTACTTATGAATATAATTTTAAATATGTGTATTTATATGAACCTAGCTATAAATCTACTATGGAATTGATTCATTTTATTAAAAAAAATAACATACAAGAATTAATATTAGTCGATTATCGTTTAGAGTACGATATGGTGATTGATAAATTATCCAAAGATATGATAATAAGTTCATTACTTACTTTTGATTTGGCATCTCTAACAAACCCATATTTTCTAACCATGCATAATGCTATTTTAGCTTTATATCAGAATGAACAAATAAAAAAAATAGGAGTACTAGATAAAAACCTATACTTAGTAATGAAAACTAAGATATCAAATGTATTCCATATTTTTTTGGATGAAGAAAAAGGTTTGTTAGTAAAACAAAAAGGAGAAGGAATAGGGGTTATAAACCAAAGTGACGATCCTAAAAATAGTTTTTATAACTCTTTAAGCGCTATAAAACTAAAAAACAAGAAGACTAACTTGGCCAAAATGAGTCCAGATGTAATCAGATTTATAAAACAGTTCAATGTAGATTGCAAAGAATGGAATGATATAAACCAGGTGATTATGAATAGCAGTATTACAATGTACATCAACTTTTGTAATTCAAATAATTCTTTATTTTTAAAAAGCATGGATGCAGGAGTTCCATGTATTATTGGAAATAATGATATCCTAGATGACTGTCAGGCATTAAAATCAAAACTTCAAGTAGAAAGTGATGATGATATAGATGAAATTGCAAATAAAATAGAAGAAGTAGAAAAAACAAAAAATGAGATATTACAGAGTTATGAAAGTTTTAGATATACTTATACACAAAAAAGCAAGAAAAGTATAGATGAATTTTGTATAAATCCAATTCGTCGTACAGAAAGAAAAAAATATGAAAAATTATTAACAATTGGTGTACCAGTATATAATGTAGAAGATTATTTAGGCTCTTGTTTAAATTCTGTGTTAAATGCAATTCCGAACAAACAAGAAACTGAGATTTTGCTTGTAAATGATGGAAGTACAGATAGAAGTGAAGATATTATTTTAAAATATCAAAAAAAATACCCTAAATTAATTAAATATATAAAACAAGAAAATCGTGGACTTGGTAATGTAAGAAATGTTATTTTAAAAAATGCAAAAGGAAAATATATTGCTTCTATTGATTCAGATGATACGATTCATGAAAATTTCTTTAAAGATTCGTGGGAATGCTTAAAAAATAATATTGATATTGTAATATGTGATTGGCTATCAATTATGGGAGAAAATGATAAATTTACAACAGAAGCAATGGATGGTATTCTAAATTTTGAAAATCAATATAAAAAACTACTATATAGTACAATAATGCCATCGACGTGTAATAAAATAATTAAAAAAGAATTATATGATGCCATAGATTTAAAATTTATTGAAGGACTAAAGTTTGAAGACTTGGGGACAAATCCAATTATAATGGAGGAAGCAGAAACAATATATTATATTCATAAACCATATTATGAATATAATATAAGACAAAACTCTATTATGAGAACGAATGTTGGATATCACATGATTGACGTACTAAGGTTACTTGAAGATAGATTAAATTTTTATATAAAAGAGAAAAATTTTAATAAAAAAGAATTTATAGCTTATGTATATTTTTGGCGAATAGAAGAAAGTATTATTAATCCTTTGTATAGGTTAGATAAAGAAGAAAGAAATCGCATGTTCAAATATACTAAACAAAAAATAGGAGATATATTAGAACAAGTATATAAGGATAACAAATATGTTAATTTCTTGATTGATAGGGTAGATGCACAGACAAAAGAATATATATATAGAAGAAATCAAGAACTTTTAGATGGAAATTTTGAAAATTTTTTAAATAAAGTAATCGAGAAAAAAGAATATAAAATATTAACACCGGCATTAGTTTTATATAATTATGATAATCGTTTAAGCTAGAAAATATTGAGGTGTAAGTATGGAAAACGTAAAAGGAAAGATAGAATTAATTGATATTATAATATTTGCAATTGTAATTATAATATTTGGAGCATGTTTACTAGCATTTTATCCAGCTTTAATGACATCAGATTCTCCTGATCAAATACAGCAAGCTATGACAAATGAATATTATGATGCACATCCTGTTTTTCATTCCTATATTATGGGGAATATAACTAAAATTTTTGGTAGCGTATCAGCAGTTGCTATCTTACAAATATTAGTATTTGCATTTGTTTGGACAATTGCATGTAAAGCAACGAGAAAAGAAAATTGTAATTTATTAAACAAAATATTTCAAATTCTATTTACTCTTATTATTTGCTTAGTACCAATTAATTTTATGTATTCTATTAGCATGTGGAAAGATATATTATATACATATTCGATATTAGGAATTATAATTTGCATTTATCTTGGAATAAAAAAGAATTATAATTATTCTTATTTAGAAATGGTTGCAATTTCCGTTTGCAATATATTTATTATGCAAACAAGACATAATGGAATGCCAATAGGAATTATCCTATTTATTATTCTAATAGGTTTAAATTTTTTAAAAAATAAAAAAATAAAAAGAACACTAGTTTTTATATTAATTTCAATTATAACAATAGTTTGTTCCTACATTCCACAATGGACAATCCATATTAATGAGAGTTCTTCAACAGCCAGTGCTTTCCTAAATGCGAAAGTATATTGTATGGGAGCATTATTAAATAATGAAAACATACGACCAACTGATGAAGAATTACAAATATTAAATCGAATATTGCCTGTAGAAGAATGGAAGAAATCATATGACCCATATGGAGGAGTTCCTATTCAATTTCATGAGCAATATGATAAAAAAATTTTAGGAGAATATAAAGAAGATTTTGAGCAAATATTTTCAAAATATGCTCAACAAGAGCCAGATACTGTTTTGAAGCATTTTTTGACAACAAATGCTATTGCATTTAGTATAAAAGAATATGGTTTTACAAATACATTTGTTACAAGCAATGAAGCAATTAGAGAAATGAGTAATGGAATTTATGAAACGGAGAGTAAAAGCCAGTTTTTAAATAATATATTTAGCAAGATAATAGAAATATTTGAAAAGAACGAAATTCTATATGCTTTATTTTATAGACCAGCAACTTTATTGTATTTAGCAGTTATTTTAGTTTTATACTTAATAGTAAAAAATAAAAAATTAGGTTATGTATTATTACTATTTCCAATGCTATTAAATATTGGAACGTATTTATTTTTAATAGGCTCTCCAGATTTAAGATATTATTATCCAAATTTTGTAACTTCTTACTTCCTTATATTAGTGGTTGCTCAAATGAAATTGCAAGTAAAAAAATCTGAGAATAAGCATTTGAAAAAGGTAAGAAAAGCCCCTAAAACCTTAATTGTTGTACCTGCTTATAATGAGGGAGAAGTTATAAAAAAAGTAGTAGAAGATATTGAAAAAAATAATCCAAATTGTGATATTATTGTAATAAATGATGGGTCAAAAGATAATACATTAAAACAAGCTAAAGAAACAAATGCCATTGTTTTGGATTTGCCTAATAATTTAGGAATCGGAGGAGCGGTACAAACAGGTTTTTTATATGCTTATAAAAATGACTATGACATTGTAATACAAATTGACGGAGATGGACAACATGATGCAAGCTATGTAAGTCAAATGATTGATTATATTGTTAAAGAAGATTATAATATGGTAATTGGTTCTAGATTTGTAGAGAAAACAAAATATAAACAAACATTTTTTAGAATGTTAGGAATCAATATTACTTCTGGAATAATCAAAGGAATAACAGGGGAAAAGATATGTGATACAACTTCCGGGTTTAGAGCAATTGATAGAAATATAATAGAATATTTTGTAAAAAATTATCCATATGATTATCCAGAACCAGATACTAATATACAAATGATTTTAAAAGGAATGAAAATAAAAGAAATACCAGTAGAAATGCATCAAAGAACAACGGGAAAATCTTCTATATCTCCACTAAAATCTGTTACTTATATGTTAAAAGTTAGTCTTTCATTAGTACTTGCAGGAATTAGAAAATTGTAAAAGGAGAGGAAGAAATGATATATATTTTTTCAATTATATTTTCAACTATATTTATTTTATTTATTCTAAATTTGGTAAGAAAGAATAAATTAGATGAAAAATACTCTATTTTATGGCTATTTTTTGCGATTATCATTTTAATTGTTTCTATCTTTCCAAGTTTAATTATAAAAATAGCCGAAATATTTAATGTTTATTATCCACCTACATTGTTATTGTTGTTTGCAATATTAATTTTAGGAACATATATTGTTCACATTACGATTGTGATTACCAAACAAAATAAAATGATTATAAAACTTACACAGGAATTAGCAATCTTGAATGAAAAAAATGTAGACAAAAAATAACTAAGAAAGGATATAAAACAGCATGCCAAAAATTTCAGTAATTATACCAATGTATTATGAAGAAGAAGTAGCAGAAGAATGTTATAAGAGAGTAAAAAATATGCTATCATCTTTAAAAGACTATGAACATGAAATCATTTTTGTAAATGATGGAAGTAAAGATAAGACATTAGAGATTCTTGAAAATATTGCAGAAAGAGATAAACAAGTTAAAGTCCTATCATTTTCAAGAAATTTTGGACATCAATGTGCTGTAACTGCTGGATTAAAGTATGTAACAGGAGATGCTATTGTCATTATTGATGCAGATTTACAAGACCCTCCAGAATTAATTCCAGAAATGATAAAATTATGGGAACAGGGAAATGAAGTAATTTATGCAAAAAGAAAAACCAGAGAAGGAGAGTCTAAGTTTAAATTATTAACAGCCAAAATGTTTTATAAAATCTTAAATGGTTTATCTGATGTTGAAATTCCAGCAGATACAGGAGATTTTAGGCTAGTAGATAAAAAAGTAGTAGAAGTTATTAATTCCATGCCAGAACATAATAAATTTTTAAGAGGTCTGTTTAGCTGGGTAGGATTTAAGCAACAACCATTTGAGTATGAGAGAAAAGAAAGATTTGCAGGAAAAACCAAATATCCACTCAAAAAAATGTTAAAACTAGCATCAGATGGTATTATTAGTTTTTCTACTAAGCCATTGAAAATAGTAGGAGGTCTTGGCATTATTACTATTTTTATTTCCATTTTATTATTACTCTATTCTGTAATATCTTATATATTTAATCTGAACCAGCTAACTCCGGGATGGACATCGATTATGGTTGCCATTACCTTATTTAGTGGAGTACAACTATTATCTATTTGGGTTATATCAGAATATTTAGCCAGAATTTATGATGAAAGCAAAAAAAGACCACAATATATTATTAGTAAAAAGATTAATATAGAAGAATAAGATAGTGTAAAGTAATCTATGAAAAATTATAATTATGCAAAAGAAGGAATGTATTTTATTGCGTAGGAAATTTCACTGGAAATTTCCGGAGCAACAAGGTTAAGTTACCTATATTTTTGTGCGATTGCGAAGCAATCTGTACATGTGGCGAAGCCACTTTTCTTATAACAATATGTACAAAAAACAGAAAAAATATATTGTCAAAATAGTATTTGAAAATAAGAGTGTAGGGGTCGCCGCCCTCGGCGACCCAAAAATAGAATTGTCATATATTGGGAAAGTTGTAGAACAACATATTTTAAAAATAAATGAAATTTATAACAATATATCAGTTGATTGTTATATAATTATGCCAAATCACATACATTTTATTATTTACATCAAACAAAGGGTCGCCGAAGGCGGCGACCCCTACAATATCATTTATAATAAATTCTCTAAAAGGAATAATAACAAAGAAATTTAAATTTCCTATCTGGCAACGAAATTACTATGAACACATTATTAGAAACGAAAAAGAATATCTCAAAATTTTGGAATATATAAAAACAAATCCATTAAAATGGAAAGAAGACAAATATTATAAAAGGCAGGGAAATATATGAAGTATATTTTAGTAATTGTTTATTTAGTATTAACAACATCAGGTTTAATTTTTATAAAATTAGGTGGAAATCCGGGAACACTTGCTTTAAAAGAAGGAAATATTGCATTATCTATTAATTGGATTAGTGGAATTGGATTGATATGCTATTTATGTAGTTTTTTACTATTTACAAGAATTGTAGGAATGTTTAATTTAAGTTATATTTTTCCAATTGTAACAGGTATTGTGCAAATTATTACATTAGTTGCTTCTAAATTTGTATTTAAAGAAGAATTGAGTATACAAGCAATTATAGGAGCAAGCTTAGTTATTGTGGGAATTGTTATTATGAACTTTAAAAACACGCAAATAACAGCATAAAAAAAGAATGATAGGGCGAAATAATCTATGAAAAAATGTAGGAGCGATTTTAATTGCTCATTTAAAGGATAGTGTAAAGTAATCTATGAAAAAATGTAGGGGCGATTTTAATCGCCCGTGCTTCGAAGAAATTACTTAAAGTTTTAAGCAAAGGGGAAAACAAATGAAATTGAATAAAAAACAGATAATAACATTGCTAATTTTATGTATGATAATGGGAATATATGAATTACTATTTTGCAATTATCTTTTTATAACAGGGGAAAGCACATATGCCTTTTCCTTTTATCGTATGGTAATGTATGTAGCTGTTATTATTCTTTTCCTAAAATTTTCAAAACACATATTAGAATATAAAGGTGAAATTCAAAAAGCAGAAAAATATATATTGTATGTTTCTATTCTACTATTGCTTGCTACTTTTTTCTTTACATTTGTTGGGAAAATCACATTATTAACAGCTATTATCATCATAATTGCAATATTATTAATCTTATTACTAGCATTTTCTTTAACAGGAAATTATATAAAGAATTTTATTCTAATTGCGTTAGCTATGGGCTTTATTCTTTCCATGATTATGCCAATTAATAATCAATTAGATGAAAAAAGACATTTCTTATCTGCTTATAATTTGTCATATGCGAATATAAACTTTAATAAACCAATCATAAATGAAGGGGTACAATCTATTCCTCAAAAATTAAATTTTGAAAAATTTAATGTCTATTTTCACAAAAAATATGAACCTACTTTTTTAGAAGAATATGAATTGGAAGACATTTCTAGTATACCTGCGGCATATAATCCTATCCAATATCTTCCATCTGCAATAGGAATTTATATGGCGAGATTATTGGGGGGAAGTATTGCAGATATTTATTATGCTGGTAGATTCTTTAATTTGATTGGATATATAGGTTTAGTAGTTTTAACTCTAAAAATTTTACCATACAAGAAAAAAAGTTTTTATGTTATATTTTTAATGCCAATGCTACTGGCATTAGCAAGTGTGTATTCTGTAGATGGTATCATGGTAGGAGTCATCTCATTATGGATTGCCTATTGCCTTAAATTGTATGAGCAAAAAGAAAAAATTACGGGAAAACAACTTTTTATATTATTAGGGATTTTTACCCTGATTGGTACCCTAAAATCTATGTCCTATTTGCCAATTGCATTGTTTATTTTTATTATACCTATCCGAAAGATACTAAAAGAAAACAAAAAATATTTAGTGCCTATCATTTTATTGGGAATTGTTTCTGTTACAATAAATATAGGAATTACTTTATATTTGCAAAGTGATCAACTAAGTGACCCAAGAGTTGAGAATACAAATGCTATGCAACAAATAGAGTATATTAAAGAAGAACCAATTGAGTATATAAAAATATTAGGAAAACATATCAAAACAACATTAACAGAATTTTCAGCATTGTCTTATTTAAATGGTCCAATGTTTTTCGGAAATGATTTTGATAATATTTTCTTAATTTTATTATTGTTTTTATTTTATACAGGAATAACAGATGATAGTAAAAATTTAAGTAAAAAAACAAAGTGGATAGCAATTATTACCTTTTTTATAGTACTTAGTATTACAAGTACTCTACTTTACATATCTTATACACCATTACAAGGTAAAACAATACAGGGATATCAACTTAGGTATATTTTTCCAATTATTTCTTTGATAGTTATTTGCTTATCTTCTGAAAAAATAAAAAATCAGAAAAGTGAGAAAAAGGATTGCCTATTTACTACTTGTTTTATGGTTTGTTTTTTGGTATTTTCTATTTATGGTTTATTATTTTAAAGAGTATTGAAAAAATAGAGAAAATATGATATATAATAAAAGAATATAAAGGATTTGTTAAATGAAAAATATAAAAGATTTTAATTTAGAAGAAATAAAGCAAGAATTGATACAGATGAATGAAAAACCATTTAGAGCGGAACAAATATTTAGATGGTTATATCAGGAAAGAGTAGAAGATTTTACTAGTATGACAAATCTTTCTATAGAACTTAGAAAGAAACTAGAAGAAAACTTTAAGATAGGAAAGCTAAACATCCTAAAAAAACAAAAATCTAAAGATGGAACCATAAAATATTTATTTGATTTATTAGATGGTAATGCCATAGAAACAGTTGTTATGGAATACAAATATGGTAAAACAATTTGTGTATCTTCGCAAGTGGGATGTAAAATGGGATGTAAATTTTGTGCATCAACAGGAATTCCTTTCATTCGAAATTTAAGTAGTGGAGAAATTGTAGAACAAATATTAATGGCAGAAAAAGATGAAAATTGTAAAATCTCAAATGTAGTTTTTATGGGAATTGGTGAGCCATTAGATAACTATGAAAATGTCATAAAAGCGATTAAACAAATAAATCATCCAAAAGGTTTAAACATAGGAGCAAGACATATTAGTATATCAACAAGTGGTATTGTGCCAAAGATTTACGATTTGGCAAATGAAAACATACAAGCAACACTTTCAATTTCTTTACATAGTAGTAATGATAAAATACGAAGCAGTTTAATGCCAATTAATCAAAAATATCCTATTGCAGAATTAATGAAAGCATGTAAATATTATATAGAAAAAACGAATAGAAGAATATCTTTTGAATATGCTTTAGCAAAGAATGAAAATGATAATCTACAAGCTGCAGAAGATTTAGTAAAATTGTTAAAAGGTATGTTATGTCATGTAAATTTAATTCCAATTAATCCGATAGAAAATGGAAAATTTGTAAAAAGTACAAATGAAAATATTATAAAATTTAGAGATTATTTAAATGCAAGAGGTATTGTAGCAACAATAAGAAGAGAACTAGGTTCTGATATTGATGCAGCATGTGGACAGTTAAGAAGAAAAAATTTGTAACAAATGTTACTTAAAGTATAGAAGGGATTTGTATAAAAATGGAAGTTTATGCTAAGACGGACATAGGTAAATCAAGGGAAATGAATCAAGACTATTACTATGTTTCAGACGAAAAAGACGAAATAAAGCTGTACATTTTAGCAGATGGAATGGGTGGTTATAATGGTGGAGAAATTGCCAGTAAATTAGCAGTAGAATCTGTAAAAAATTATATTAATCATAATTATCATAGCATAGAATATGATAAAGATGGAATTTTAAACTTAATGAAAGAAGCAATTGAATATGCTAATATGATGGTCTATGAAAAATCAAAAGAGGATGAAACTCTAAATGAAATGGGAACAACTTTAGATGTGTTATTGATATACAAAGAAAAATTATATATTGGACATGTGGGTGACAGCAGGATTTATGGTATCCGCAAAAACAATATCCGAAGAATTACAGTAGATCATAGTTATGTTGAAAAACTAATAAAAGATGGTAGCATTACAAGAGAAGAAGCAAAAACACATCCAAAAAGAAATATGCTAATAAAAGCAATTGGTTCTAATACTTTTGTAGTACCAGACTTAATGGAAAAAGTATTCTTAAAAGAAGATACTATTCTAATGTGCTCAGATGGATTAAATAATATGCTGTCAGAAGAAGAAATTTTAAAAATCATAAAAGAAGAAAAAGATGTAGCAGAAAAATTAGTAGAAAAAGCAAATGAAGCAGGCGGCACAGATAATATTACAGTAATTGTACTTAAAAATAAGTAATAATCAAAAGATGGGGGAGATAAAAATGAATTTAGAAGGTAGACTAATTGCAAACAGATATGAAATAATAGAAAAAATAGGTAGTGGACGGTATGGCTACTGTATATAAAGCAAAATGTCATGTATTAAATCGATTTGTAGCAGTAAAAATTTTAAGAGATGAATATACAACAGATACAGAATTTATTAAAAGATTTAATACAGAAGCACAGGCAGCTGCAAGCTTAACACATCCTAATATTGTATCCATATTTGATGTAGGAAATGAAGGAAATCTATATTACATTGTTATGGAATTAGTGCAAGGGAAGACATTAAAAGAAATTATTTCAGAAGATGGGGCATTACCTTGGAAGTGGTCTGTAAATGTTGCTATTCAAATTGCGTCTGCTTTAGAAGTAGCACATAAAAATGGAATTGTACATAGAGACATTAAGCCACACAATATTATTATCACAGAAGAAGGAGTAGCAAAAGTAACAGATTTTGGAATTGCAAAAGCAGTATCTAATTCTACAATAACAGCCTTTGGAACAACCATTGGTTCTGTACATTATTTTTCACCAGAACATGCAAGAGGAGGATTTACAGATGCAAAATCTGACTTATACTCTCTAGGTGTTGTTATGTATGAGATGGTAACAGGAAGAGTACCATTTGATGCAGATACTCCTGTATCTGTTGCTTTGAAACAAATGCAAGAAATACCAAAAGAACCAATAAAATTACAGCCAAGCCTACCAATCAGTGTAAATAATATTATTATGAAAGCATTAGAAAAAGACCCTAATACCAGATATCAATCTGCCACAGATATGTTAAAAGATTTAACATTGTGCTTAAAAAAGCCAGAAGAAAACATTGCAGAGAAAAAGCAAATAGAAGGAGACTTACCAACACAAAGAGTACCAATTATCAACAGTGTAAGTAATGAAGAAAATAAAAAGCCAGAAAAGAAAAAAAATAAAGTTGTAGTCTTTTTCGAAAAACATAAGGTGTTAAAAGTATTTGCCTTTATCATAGGAGCCATATTATTATTTGCGATGGTAATGGGAATCACTTATCTTATTACCAATAGTTTAAGAGAAAAAGATGTACCAATAATTAATTTAGAAGGTATGTCTCTAGAAGAAGCAAAAGCAGAACTAGAAAAGATAAAAGTAAACTTAGAAGTAGAAAAAGAAGAATTTGATGCAGAAGTACCAGAGGGCTATATTATTTCACAAAATCCAAATTATAGAGAAAATTATAAAATTAAAGAAAAGAGTACTATAAAGGTAGTAGTAAGTAAAGGAAAAGAACTAGTAAAAGTCACAAAATTTGTTGGTATGAAAAAAGAAGATGCAGTTCAAGCAATTAAAGATTTAGGTTTAGTAGAAGAAGTAATAGAAGAAATTAGTACAACCGTGGAAGCAGGAATTGTTATTAGGCAAGAACCAGAAGTAGATACAGAAGCAGAAACAGGAAGCACAGTTAAAATTTATGTAAGTAAGGGAAATGGAATTACACAAGTAGAAGTTCCAGATGTAGTAAATCAAACAGAAGAGCAAGCTGTTGCTGTATTAGAAGCAAGAGGATTAAAGGTGGAGAAGAAATACAGAACAGATACAACAAAATCAGCAGGAATGGTTCTAGAGCAAGATGTAGATGCTAAAACAATGGTAGATGAAGGAACAACAGTAACCATAACAATTAATCAATTACCAGAAGTAAAACAAGGAACAGTAAATGTTTATGTAAGATCATTAACAGGATATCAACCACAAAAAGATGAAAATGGAGTGACGATTGAACCCGAAAATGTAGAAGTTCGCATTGTAGTTGGTGAAGATGTCCAATTTAGAGAGAGTTTCCCTCCAGACACAGAAAAAGTAACAGCTAATATACAAGGTATCGGAAACGTAATTGTAAAAGTTTATGTTGACGATGTAATGAGAAAAACACAAACTATTGATTTAAATAGCAATAATACCGTATTAGATGTAAGATAAAAATAAATTTCGAATGAAATATCAGAATGGAATACATTATTATGTAGGGGTCGGCGCCTTCGCCGACCCGTTATTTTAAAATTACTTTAAAAAGTAATGATAGTGTAAAGCAATTTATAAGAAAAGTGGCTTCGCCACTTGTACAGATTGCTTCGCAATCGCACAAAAACAT